>JBDTYW010000423.1:0-2512 GCA_040005445.1 Candidatus Eiseniibacteriota bacterium | reverse complement strand
GCCCGACGATGCGCCGAGCGTCCCGGCGAATCACCGCGTGTTGCTGACGCTCGTCAACCGCGGGAGCCACCCGGTCGTGGTGCAGCTCGCCGGCTACGAGGATCGCATTACCCCGGGCCCGCTCGCCCCGGACAGCGCGTGGAGCGGCTCCTTCCTCGCCGACCGTCCCGGGGAGGCTTTCGCATGGTTGGTCGACGGGGAACCGCGCGGCCGACTTGCGGTCACCGGTTCCCATCTCGTGGAGGGTCACCGATGAGCACCGCCCAAATCCCGCGCCGCTCCGGCCGCGCCCGCCGCACCGCCGTCATCGCGCGCGAAGAATATCGCCGCGCGCTCGAGAGCCGCTGGCTGTTCGGCTTCACGATCCTGTTCGCCGCGCTCGTGCTCGGGCTGTCGTACTTCGGACTCGCGCAGAGCCGCGAGGCCGGCTTTCAGGGCTTCGCACGCGTCACGCTCTCGCTCATGAACCTCGTGCTCATGATCGTGCCGTTGACCGGCCTGCTGCTGGGAGTCACGAGCCTTGCGAGCGGCGAATCGCTGGCCCTGCTGCTGGCGCAGCCCGTCGGACGCGGCGAGGTGCTGGCGGGCAAGTTCCTCGGCCTGGGGCTGGCGTTTAGCGCGGCGCAGGCGGTGGGATTCGGCGCCGGGGGACTCGGGATCGCGTTCACCGCCGGGACGGACCAACTCGGGGGGTTCCTCGTGCTGTCCGCTCTCGCGCTCACGCTCGGCTGGCTGTCTATCGCCGCCGCGCTCGCGATCGCGGTGCTCTGGCCGGACCGTTTGCGCGCGATGTCGATCGCGCTCCTGTCGTGGTTGGTCCTGGTCGTGGCCTACGACCTGGCGGTGCTCGGGGCGACCACGATCCTGAACGGGTTGCCCCTCGAGGCCGTCCTGTTCCCCGCATTGCTGGCCAATCCGATCGATCTCGCACGCGTCATGGTCACGCTCGCGGTCGGGTCGGGTGCGCTGTTCGGCCCGACATCCGCGGTGCTCGCGAAGTGGTTCGGCTCGAACGGAGGGATCGCGCTCGGGATCGGGGTGCTCGCGATCGAGACGCTCGTGCCGCTCGCGATCGCCGCGCGCGTGTTTCGGCGCCGGGACTGGTAGGCGAGGCCCGCGGGAGCCGCGCGAGGTCCCCGCGGCGATCGATCAGTACCCCGGAAAGTCCTCGGACTGGATGCGCTCCGGCGCGACGCCCACTTCTCCGAGCGCAGCCACGACCGCCTGCACAAACGCTCCCGGCCCGGCGACCATGTAGAGCGCGTCGTTGCGCTCGTCGTCGAGCACATCGTGGAGGAACGCGGCGTCGATGCGGCCGCGCGCGCCCACCCAAGGCGTCTGGGAGCGTTCCATCTTCGTCATTGTCGGCAGGTAGGTGAAACGGTGGTTCGCGGTCGTCCAGCGCTTGAGCTCGGCGAGGTAGGGCGTCTCCTCGGGCGTGCGATTGGAGTGGATGAGCGACAACTCGTGGGGCAGCGAGCGCGCCGTCGCATCCTGCGCCATCGCGCGGAACGGCGTGATCCCGATCCCCCCCGCCAGCATGACGACGTCCCCCGGCTCGTTCGGCAGCGTGAGGTCGCCCCACGGCCCGTCGACTTCGAGCTTCGTGCCGAGCGGCATCTCGATCAGGTTTCGCTTGTAGACGCTCTCGCGGATGCGGGTCGCGATCTGGATCGCATCCGGGCCGGCGGTGCCGGCGATCGAGAACGCGTGCTGCGGCCCCCGCGGGTCGGGGTGCGGCGGATCGACCAGGAACAGGTCGACCGCCTGACCGGGCAGGAACGAGAATTCGCGCCCCTCGAGTCCGAGCGAGAAGGCCCAGGTGCCCGCCGCGATCTCCTCGCGGCGCTTGAGCGAAACCGGGAACCGCGCCATCGTCCCTCCGCTAGCTGGGGTCGCCGAGCCGGTGGATCTTGAGCATGTTCGTGGAGCCCCGCGTGCCGGGCGGCGTGCCGGCGACGATCACCACCAGATCGCCTTCCTTCCCCCGCCCGAGATCGATCAGCGCGCGCTCGACCTGCCGCACCATCTCGTCGGTGTGGCCGACCACCGGCACCACGAACGTTTCCGCGCCCCAGACCAGCGTGAGCTGGCTGCGCACGGCGGGCTCGGTCGTGAACGCGAGCAGGGGCGGCCCGGGCCGGTACTTCGAGACCAGGCGCACCGCCACTCCTGTCTGGGTGAACACCGCGACCGCGGCGGCGAGCAGCTCCTGCGCGGCGCGCACGGCGGATTCGGCGATCGCCTCCTGTTTCGTGGTCGCGCTCGGCTGCCGGCGCTCGACGCCCGCCTCAAGGGCGCCCGATTCGGTGGCGTCGATGATGCGCGACATCACGCGCACCGCCTCGATCGGGTGCTCCCCGACGCTGGTCTCGCCCGAGAGCATGACCGCGTCCGCGCCGTCCAGGATCGCGTTCGCCACGTCCGAGGCCTCGGCGCGCGTCGGACGCGAGTGTTCGATCATCGACTCGAGCATCTGGGTGGCGACGATCACCGGCTTGCCCATGCGGCG
>JBDTYW010000422.1:0-2516 GCA_040005445.1 Candidatus Eiseniibacteriota bacterium | reverse complement strand
ATGGCTTACGTCATCACCGATGCCTGTATCGACGTCAAGGACCAGTCCTGCGTGCAGGAGTGTCCGGTCGACTGCATCAAGTCCGACGAATCGTCGAACCAGTACTTCATCGATCCCGATATCTGCATCGATTGCGGGGCTTGCCAGCCCGTCTGCCCCGTGAACGCGATCTACCCGGCCGACGAAGTGCCGCCCGATCAGCAGGCCCAGATCGAGACCAACGCCGAGTATTTCAAGAAGGCGAAGTAGGACCCGCGTGGCCTCCGGATCCGCCCGCCCGTTGGTCGCGGCCTTCGTGGTCGCGGTGGTCGCCGCGGGCGGTTTCTACTTCGTCTCGAGCTTCCGCCACCCCGACACCGGCAAGGAAGCAAACGTCGCCGACGCCCCGGCCGGCGGCCGCACGCAGGCCCAGCCCGCGGCGCCCGACTCGAACTCCCCGATCGCCGTCACCGCGCCCGGCGATCCGCTGCTCCCCGGCGTCCCGGAGAGCCCGGACATTCCGCCCGACTCTCCGCATGCCGGGATCAAGAAGACCGGGGAGCGCATCCGCGAAGCCGTCCTCGCCGACGGGACCGCGGGTGACCACGAGACGCCGGGCGTCGACTTCGCCGGGCTGACCCAGGCCCAGCGGCGCTGGTACCTCTCCCAGGCTACAACCATCACCTGCTCGTGCGGTTGCCGGCAGGACCTGCTCGAATGCCGGCGCGACGACGCCACCTGCCCGCTCTCGCCGGGCATCTCGGACTCCCTGCTGGCGGTCGCCAAGAAGCATTGATTCCATAAGTATCGATACTAAGATGCTCATAGAATCGACCGCGTCATGCTCCGTAAGTCATTGTAATAGAACGGGCGCATCGTCGCATATGCGCCGCAAGGCGCACGAAATCCAGACGATGACCTGCCCCTGGGCAAGTCTGGCCGCCAGGTAGGATCCACGGCGGACCATAACGATTTGGTCATACTTATATATATCAACACATAGTGCAAGTCAGCCCGGCGGCGGAGGCGAGAGCCGGTCGATCACCCGGTCGAGTGGAGCATGGTTCCCGGTGAGGACGAGCGTATCGCCCACCCGCAGCTCGAGCTGGGGGTCGAAGTCGGTCATCGCGTGTCCGCCCCGGACATGCGCCACCAGCGTGACGCTCTCCTCGTCGAGCAGGCCGGTCTCCCACAGGGTCTTTCCGACGGCCGGGGAGTGGTGGAGCAGCACCACGGCCTCGGTCGTACCCTGGGTCAGGACCGCGTCGAGTTGCTCGATCACCTCGCGCGAGAGCCGCCGGCCCCGCAGGATCGAGTAGCGCTCCTGGCGCAGGATCGTGATCTGGGCCTCGACTACGTTCGGCGGCACGCGGTACTCGCGCAGCACCGAGGTGAAGATCTCGATCGAGGTCTCGAACTCCTCGGGAATCACGAGGTTCGCGCCCGCCGCGTAGAGCTCGTCGATATCGCGCACCGAGCGCGTGCGCGCCAGGATGAACAGCGCCGGGCTGAGCTGGCGCGCAATGTGCGCCGCGTGCCGGGTGGCGAACGGATCCGACAACGCGAGCACGAGCACGCGCGCGCGCGACACTCCGGCGTGGCGCAGGATCTCGTCCTGCGTGACGTTGCCGATCAGGGCCTGGCTGCCCTCGAGGGCGCAGCGGGCGATCGCCTCGGGCGCCATGTCGAGCACGAGGTGCGCAATGTGCGTCGAGCGCAGCACGCGCGCGAGGTTCTGCCCGTTCAGGCCGTAGCCCGCGATGATCACGTGGTCGCTCAGCAGGGTCGAGCGCGCCGTGTCGGCGGCACTCACGCCGGGGATCGACGGCCTGGGGTGCAGCGAGCGCACCAGCACTTCGAACCGCAGCGACCACGCAGGCGCGTTCTGGACGAGCCAGGGCGTGATCATCATCGAGAACACCGCGGCGGCGAAGAACGCCTGGTCCCAGGGTGCCGGGAGCAGCCCGACCGGTCGCCCGGCCTGGGCCAGCACGAACGAGAATTCGCCGACGTGCGCCAGCCCCAGCCCGGCCGCGATCGCGCTGCGCCACGGGTGCCCGGACAGGCGCGCCGCCGCCGAAGCCGCCGCCAGCTTGACGCCCACCACGCCCACCGTCGCCCCGAGGATCAAGAGCGGCGATTGCACGACCGTGCGCGGGATCAACATCATGCCCACCGAGATGAAGAACACGCTCGAAAACGTGTCGCGGAACGGCATGATGTCGGCGACCACCTGCGCGCGCAGGTCCGACTCGGCGAGGATCAGCCCGGCGAGGAACGCGCCCAGCGCGAGCGACAGCCCGGCCTGCTCGCTCAGAAACGCCGAGCCGAGCACGACGGTAACGATCGCCGCGAGGAAGGTCTCGCGCGAGCGCCCGCGCGCGGCGCGGCCGAGCAGCCAGGGCACGAGTCGCCGCGCCACGAAGAACACGAACGCTACGAGCACCATCAGCACGAGCGCGTGCATCGCGGCCTCCACCGGGGGCCTCCCCGCGCGCGTCGCGCCGTTGCTCCACGCGCCGAGCGACGGCACGAGC
>JBDTYW010000421.1:0-2523 GCA_040005445.1 Candidatus Eiseniibacteriota bacterium | reverse complement strand
TTCGTAGCGGGTCGAAGCGCATCCGCACGCTGTGGTGGATCCTGACCATCGGAACGGTCGTCACCTTCATCGGCGGATTCATCTTCATCTTCGGCACGGGCGTCCACGAGCGGGACCAGGCGCAGACCATGCCAAATGTCGTCGGCTCCGTCGGGGGCACCTCGATCAGCCAGGTCGAGCTCGCGAACGCCACCCAGACCGCCGTCGCGCAGTACCAGACGCAGTACGGCAATGCTCCCGCCGGGCGCGACCTGGCGATCCTGCGCGAGCAGGTCTGGAACAACCTGCTGACCGAGCGCGCGATCGAGGCCGAGGCGAAGCGCCTGGGCATGACCATCTCCGACCCCGAGATCGTGTTCGCGATCAGGAACACCCCCCCGCCGGACGTGGCCCAGAACCCCACGTTCCAGACCAACGGCCGGTTCGATCCCCAGAAGTGGACCCAGGCGCTGGCGGACCCCTCCGTCAACTGGAGCCCGCTCGAAGATCGCCTCCGCCGTAGCCTGCCGGGGCAACGGCTCGAGGAGCGCGTCATCGCGGGGGTCAAGATCTCCGAGCCCGAGTTGCAGCGGCTCTACGACCTGCAGTACGAGAAGGCGGTCGCCACGGTCGCCCTGCTCCCGCTCGACACCGCGCCGATCGATTCGAGCAAGCTCAACGACGCCGCGCTCAACACCTACTACGAGGCGCACCGGGCCGACTTCAGCGGGCCCGAGCAGGTGCAGGCCGAGGTGGTGACGGTCCCGCGCTCGTTCGGCCCGGACGAAGAGCGCATCGCCAGGAACGAATCCGAGGACATCGTCAAGCGCGCCCGCGGTGGCGAGGACTTCGCGGAACTGGCCCGGACGTTCTCCGAGGGCCCGTACGCCGACAAGGGCGGCGACCTCGGGCAGGACGTCCCGCTCTCGCGCCTGCCGCCGACGCTCCAGCCCGCGCTCGCCAGCCTGCCGATCGGCGGCGTCACCGATGCCATCCGCGAGGGCAACACGTTCTTCATCTTCCGGCTGGCGGATCGCAAGGTGGTCGCCAACGAGACGCTCGTGCGCCTGTCGCAGATCCAGAAGCCGATTCACCCGTCGCAGGCCTCGATGGACAAGGACGCCGAGTTGATCATCAAGCTGCGCAAGGAGGCGGCCGGCGGCAAGCTCGGCGCCGCCGCGGCCGCGCACCAGTTGCCGTCGGTGAGCACGGGCTGGTTCGCCCAGAGCGAGTACGTGCCGATGTTCATCCAGCAACCGCAGATCCAGGCCTGGGCGATGACGGCAAAGAAGGGTGCCGTCAGCCGCGCGTACGCGAACGAGGCCGGCTGGGTGCTCGCACAGGTCACCGACCGCCGGGAGGCGGGCCCGCGACCCTTCGACGCAGCCAGGGACGAGGTCCACCGGGCGCTCGAGTTGTCGCTGAGGCAGGCGCGGCCGCTCGCGACGGCGCAGGCGATCGTGGACCAGGTCCATGCCGGGCAGACGCTCGAAGCCGCCGCGGCTCAAAACGGCGCCGCCATCCTCAAGACCGCGCCGTTCGCGCGCACCCAGCCCGACCCACGCCTCGCGGTCGCACCGCGCGCCGTCGGGGTGGCGTTCGGGCTCCCGGTCGGAGCGGTGGGACCGCCGATCGCCACCGCGAACGGCGTGCTCGTGGTGCGCAAGGACGCGGAGCAGCCGGGCTCGGCCGCGCAGTTCGATTCCCTTCGGGCCTCGCTCAGCCAGTCGCTGCTGTCGTCGCGCCAGCGGCGCTTCGTGACCGCCTGGGTGCAGAAGACGCTCGCGACAGCCAAGGTCGAGGACAACCGCCAGGCGATCGAAGACTCCCAGTAGCGGCCCGATTGCCAGGCACACGAAGGGGGACCGCCGGTGACGGCGATCCCCCTCTTGCTTTTGCGTCGGACCCCCGGCGACGTTCAGGCCGTCGGCGGCTGGTCCTTGCGCGGCGGCGCCTCGGCGTCCTTCGGGTCGTCCTCGGTCAGTTCGCGCGTCGCCTTCTTGAACTCGCGCATTCCCTGTCCGAGATTACGGGCGACCTTCGGGATCTGGTTCGCTCCGAAGAGCACCAGGATCGCGAGGAAGATGATCAGCAGTTCACCCATTCCCAGTTGCGGCATTTCCCCTACCCCCGTCCGTTCGGATCCTTGCCCTCGCCCCACGGCGACCGGCCGCGGTCCTTGCCCACGACCACGGTGACATCGGCTTCGGAGCGCGCTCGTTGGGTCACGCGGCCGACGTCGCCCAGGTAGCGCACCACGGCGCTCGAGGGACGCCCATCCTCGGTGCGCGCCACGACCAGCGTGCGCAGGTAGTCGTAGCGGTCGGCCGATCCGACCAAGACCACATTAAACCCTCCCTCGCGCAGATACGATGCCAGTTTCCCGGCCGCTCCCGGCTCGCCGGAGCCGTTCAGGACCTCGATGCGCACCGGCGCGTCGGGCCGCGGGTCCCGGGGCGCCTGGGGCGCCGCCGCATGCGGCAGGGCCACGTGGGGGGCGCGCGCGCCGGGGCCCCACCAGCGCCACGCAGCCGATCCGCCGAG
>JBDTYW010000420.1:0-2529 GCA_040005445.1 Candidatus Eiseniibacteriota bacterium | reverse complement strand
GGCCCGGGCGCCCGGGCGCCAGCGGCTCGAGCGTCTGCACGTCGACCACGAGCGCGCGCAACCACGGCGGGCCGTGCTTGAGGCGCAGCGCCGCGGTCGCCGGCACCGGCGCGACGCGCAGCGCGTCCTCGTAGAACTGAGACGCCAGTTCGGTCATGCCGTACTCGCTCACGCAGCGTTCGGGGGCGAGACCGAGCACGGCATGGGCGCGCTCGAACAGCGTGGAGAGGGAACTCGCGCGGCGGCGGCCTTTGGCGCCACCGGTGTGCACGACCCGGGAACCCGCCGGAAGCCGGATGCGAAGGCCGCGCGCGTGCGCGCCCTCGAGCCAGGCGTCGAGTGCGAGGTCGGTCGCGACCAGGCAGACCGGGCCGCCTTCGGAGAGGGCGCGCTCGAGGCCCGCGGCGTCGAGCCCGGCCGCGGGCAGGAACCAGCGCGCCGGCCGCTCGAACAGCCTGTGGCCCGCCACGTCGACCATGTGCCAGAGCGAGGAATGGGGGGCTTCGGCAGGCGGCGGACCGAGGACCAGCAGCGCCATCGCCGAACACGCGCCTTCGGCCACGAGTTCGGGCAGGACGAACGCCCGAAACGTCGGCACGAGCGAGGCCTCGTACAGTGCAAGCCCCGTCGCACTCATGTAGTGTTTCCCGGGACGGTCGCCGGCCGAGGTGCCCGAGGTGTGGAACACCGCCGCCGGGGCATCGTCCTCGTCGCACCACAGGCGCACGTCACGAAACGCCTGCGCAGGCACGGGCGGGATCTCGCTCCAGGTGCGCAGGCGCTGGGGCAATGCGCCCCTTTTCTGGCAGTACGCCCGGTACGGCGCGAGCGACTCGTACTGGTAGGCGAACACGCGCAGGGCGAGCTCGTCGAACCCGCGGTCGTCGGCATGTGCGACCGCCCCGCGCGCGAAAAACGCGCGCAAATCGCGATCCAAATCGGCCGATGCGGGCGTTCCCATGCCCGCATCCTAGCGCAAGGGCGGTGCACCTTGGCGAACGACTTTGGCGGTTTCAGCCTGCAATTCCTCGGCGCGGCACGCACGGTCACGGGCTCCAAGTACCTCGTCGAAGCGGGCGGCACGCAGGTGCTGGTCGATTGCGGCCTGTTCCAGGGGCTCAAGGATCTCAGGCTGCGCAACTGGCAACCCCTGCCCGTCGACCCCGCCGCGATCGACCACGTCGTGCTGACCCACGCGCACATCGACCACACCGGCTACCTGCCGCGACTCGTGGCCGACGGCTTCCGGGGCAAGGTCTGGACCACGCCGGCGACGCGCGATCTCTGCGACTTCATGCTGCGGGACAGCGCGCACCTTCAGGAAGAGGAGGCTGCGTACGCGAACCGCCGTGGCTACTCGAAACACAAGCCGGCGCTGCCGCTCTACACCACGCGCCAGGCGGAACAGGCGATGGAGCTGTTCCACGACGTGGAGCCCGGCAAGCGCCAGGCGCTCTCGGACACGGTCGACGTCGTGTTCCATCGCGCAGGACACATTCTTGGCTCCTCGATCGTCGAAGTCGGCGTGAAGCGCGAGGGCGTCCAGAAGCGCATCGTGTTTTCAGGGGACCTCGGCCGCTACGACTCGTTGCTGATGAAGGACCCCGAGGACATGACGGGCGGCGCCGACTGGCTGGTCATGGAGTCGACCTACGGCAATCGCGAGCACGAGGAGAAGGACCCGCGGCCGCATATCGCCGCGCTCGTAAGGCGGATCACCGAGTCGAAGGGCGTGCTGCTCATCCCCGCGTTCGCCGTCGGGCGGACGCAGGAGATCCTGCTGATCCTGCGCGACGGCATGAAGGACGGGAGCATCCCGCGGGTGCCGGTCCATCTCGACAGCCCGATGGCGATCGATGCGACCGAGATCTACTGCAAGTACGCCGACGAGCAGAAGGTGCCCCACGATCACGCGGGCGGAAAGGGCTGCGTGTTCTTCTTCGGGCAGCTCGAGCTCGTGCAGTCGGTCGACGAGTCCAAGCGCCTGAACACGCTCCCCGGGCCGCGCGTGATCGTCTCGGCGAGCGGTATGGCGACCGGCGGACGCATCGTGCACCACCTGCGCAACCGGCTTCCGGGGCCCAACAACATCGTGCTGTTCGTCGGCTTCCAGGCGCCGGGCACGCGCGGACGAACGCTCGTCCAGGGCGCCGAGGAGGTGAAGATGTTCGGCGAGCTTGTGCCGGTGCGCGCGCAGATCGAGAAGATCGACGCGCTGTCGGCGCATGCCGACCGCTCCGAGCTCGTGCGCTGGGCGGGCACGTTCGGCAAGCCCGGGCCCGCGCGCGTGTTCCTGACGCACGGCGAGCCCGAGGCCTCGGAGTCGATCGCCGCGTTGCTCCATGAAACCTACGGCTGGAAGACCAGCGTGCCGAACCCGTTGGAGAGGGTCGGCCTGTTCGAGGCATAGCGATCAGATCTTGAAGGGGCGCGCGCGGGATGTGATGCGCTGGATGCGAGTGCGAGGTGTCGAGCTGGGTGGGGCGCGCCCCTCGAGGTCGCGGGCCGCTCGCTTGCGCGAGCGACCCG
>JBDTYW010000419.1:0-2537 GCA_040005445.1 Candidatus Eiseniibacteriota bacterium | reverse complement strand
GCCGCCTCGGCGAGCGCGCACAGCGCGTGCCCGAGCGTGATGTGCGCCTCCTGCACGTGCGGCGTGTCGTCCGAGGCGACGACGAACGCGTGGTCGCACAGCTCGGCGAAATCGGCGCCCTTCGTGCCGGTGAACGCGACCGTGGTCACGCCGTTCGCGCTCGCCCAGTCGACGGCCTTGCGGCAGTTCGCCGAACGCCCGCTGGTCGTCAGTACGAACAGGACGTCGCCGGGCCGCGCCTGGGCCTCGAGCTGGCGCGAGAACACCTCGTCGAAGGAGAAGTCGTTCGCGATCGCGGTGAGCGCGCTCGAGTTCGTGGTCAGCGCCATGGCCGGCAGCCCAGGGCGGTGGAGATAGAACTTGCCCGAGAGTTCGGCGGCGATGTGCTGCGCGTCCGCGGCCGACCCGCCGTTGCCGCACGTGAACAGCGTCCGGCCGGCGCGCAAGCGGTTCGCCAGCAGCGCCGAGACGGCGGCCAGGCGCGGTGCCTCGGACGCGGCGAGCGCGACCAGCGTCGCCGCCGTGGTATCGAGGTAGCGCCGCGCGTCGGCGGCGAGGTCGGCGGCAGTGGTCTCAGGCATGAGGGGCTCCACGCGCGGCTATCGCGCGGTCGTAGCGTTCGAGTGCGTCCTGCCAGGTGGGGAAGGGCCCCCCGAGCGCCTGGTCGGCCTTCGTGGTATCGAGCACGGAATAGCCCGGCCGGCGCGCCGGACGGTTGAGTTCGAGCGTGGTCATGCGCTTGAGTGGCACCGGCGCGCCCGAGCGCTTGAGGATCTCGGCGGCGAACTCGTACCAGGTGCACTCGCCCTGGTTCGCGACGTGATAGATGCCGGGCGGCGCCACTTCGGCGAGCCGCACGAGCGCGGGCGCGAGGTCGAACGTGAACGTGGGTCGGCCGCGCTGGTCGTCGACCACGGACAGCGGCTGGCCCGCGGCGATGCGCGCCTGGATCGCCGCCACGAAGTTGCGCCCCTGCGGACCGCACAGCCAGGAGACGCGCACGATCCAGTGCCGGGCGACGATGCGGCGCACCGCCTCCTCGCCGAGCAGCTTGGTGCGGCCGTAGACGTTGATCGGCGCCGGGTGCGCCTGGGGCGGGATCGGGTCGCGCGCGCAGCCGTCGAACACGTAGTCCGTGCTCACGTAGGTCAGCGACGCGTCCCAGCGGAACGCGAGCGCGGCGACGCGCTCGGTGGCGGTCTCGTTCGAGGCCCGCGCGCGCGCCTCGTCCATCTCGCAGCCGTCGACGTCGGTGTACGCCGCGAGGTGGTAGACGTGCTCGGGCGTCCAGCCGGCAAGCCAGACTTCGAGCGATCCCTTCTCTTCGAGCGGCGCGTCGGCGTGGCGCGGCGCGCGCACGTCGTGGCCCGCCTGCGTGAGCAGCGGGACCAGGTCCTGCCCGAGCATGCCGTGACCGCCGGTGACGAGGATCTTCATGGGATGGGCCGGGCGCGGGGCGCTCGGGCGCCTCAGGCCAGCTCGACCCGGCTCGAGTCGCCCACCATGATGTGATGGGCGCGCGGCCGGTCCGGGCTCTTGGTGACGACGACGTCCTTACCGATCAGGCTCGAGTCGACGCGGGTCGGCACGTCCTCGATCACGCTGCGCTCGAGCACGATCGAGTGCTCGATCTCGGCGCGCGAGACGCGCGCACCTTCGGCGAGCGCGGTGAACGGGCCGATGTACGCGTCCTCGACCACGACGCCGGGCCCCAGGATGAGCGGCCCGCGCAGGCGCGAGCGCACGACCCTCGCACCCTTCTCGATCACGACCGCGCCCTCGACCACCGAGGCCTTGTCGACCTCGCCGTCGATGCGCGTTTCCCAGTGCGACATCGCCATGCGGTTGGCCTCGAGCATGTCCTCGAGCTTGCCGGTGTCCTTCCACCAGCCCGTGATCACGTGCGAGCGTACGGTCTTGCCGTGATCGATCAGCCACTGCAGCGCGTCGGTGATCTCAAGCTCGCCGCGCTTGCTGGGCTGGATGCCGTCGACCGCCTCCCAGACGCTCTTGGTGAACATGTAGACCCCGACCAGCGCAAGGTTCGAGCGCGGCGCCTTCGGCTTTTCCTCGAGGCGCGCGACGCGCTCACCCTCGAGCTCGGCGACGCCGAAGTCCTGTGGGTTCGGCACCGGGACGAGCAGGATCTGGGCATCCGGGCGATGCTGCTCGAACTCGCGCACGAAGCCCGTGATGCCCTCGCGCAGGAAATTGTCGCCCAGGTACATGACGAACGAGTCGTCCCCGAGGAACGGCTTCGACTCCTTGACCGCGTGCGCAAGACCGAGCGGCGCCGACTGGTGAATGTAGGTCACCTTCGCCCCGAAGCGCGAGCCGTCCCCGACCGCCTCCCGGATCTCGGCGTGGGTGTCGCCGACCACGATGCCGATCTCGGTGATGCCCGCCTCGACGATGGCCTCGAGGCCGTAGAACAGGATCGGCTTGTTCGCCACCGGCACGAGTTGCTTCGCGCTGGTGTGCGTGATCGGACGCAGCCGCGTGCCGCGGCCGCCGGAGAGAATGAGTCCCTTCAACGG
>JBDTYW010000418.1:0-2542 GCA_040005445.1 Candidatus Eiseniibacteriota bacterium | reverse complement strand
AAGCCCACCGACAGCTTCTCCAGCACCTCGGAGACACCCTGGTTCTTGCGGTGCACCTGCTGGCTGTAGGTGTAGGCAAAGTGGTAGTAGGTCTTGCCGCGACCGATGTACGCCTCCTCGGCGGGCGCGGGCTGCGCGCGCAGCGGGGACGCCGTGGGCGCGAGCGGGTTGTCGAAGATCCCGATCGAGACCAGCAGGAAATCGGCGTTGGTCTTGTAGATCGCGTACTTGAGGCGTGCGTCGGTCGAGTTCGAGAGCCGGCGGAACACGTCGGCGTCGTACTTCGAGAGGTATTTCTTCGACTGCTCCACGTACTCTGGATTGATGAACGAGTGGAGCAGGTGCGCCAGGTAGACGTTGACGTCTTCGTCGTAATAGTCGTGATTCGAGACGAGTCCCGTCTCCATGCGGGAATACAGGAGACAGTTGATCATGAAGTAGTACGTGGGCTGAAGGTTTCGGCCACCTTCCTTGAGGTCCACGTAATTCCGCGGGTTCATCGCGCCTCCCCCTGTGCGACGACGTGAGACCGGCCCCGGTCCAAAGGGTCCCGGCTCCTCAACCCGTGGCTTCAGCATAGTGCGTGCCACGTCGTCCAACTCCTTGGGAATCGGCAATTCCCCGACACGCAGGACCGGTTTCTGCGGGATAATCGGGTCGCGCGTCGTTTACGGGCTGTCCGCGCGGGGTTTGCGTGCGATTGCGGTGGGAATCCCACCCAGAGATTGGGAAAATCGCCCCCTCGCGCCCGCGCCGCGCGAATCCCGATGGCTTTGCCATGATTGGGTCGGTCGGTTGCAATTTGCCCGGCGACCCGGGGGTGGCGTGCAGATTGCGGCTACATTCGATTCGGAGATGGACGCACTTCCATGAGCAACCCGCTGCGCTTCGATGATCCCGCCGAAGACGCCGCGCCGCCGCGCTGGTCCGCGCGCGGCCTGCGCGCGCGCCTGGCGTTCGCGATCGCCCTGCCGGCCCTCGTCGGCGGGTTGGTCGCGTCGCTCATTCCCTGGGACGAGGGGCGCTGGCCCGGCTTCGCGATCGCGGCGCTGGTCACCGCCCTCGGGGCCTGGGTGTGGATCGACGTCACGGCGACCCGGCGGCTCCAGCGCGTCGCCCGCGCGCTCGCGCCCGGGAGCGACGCCCCGGCGCTCGCGCCCGGGGGCGGGCTCTCGGCGTTCGTCGAGGCGGCGTTCGCCGCACGCGCCCGCGAGCGTGAACTGGAGCGCGGGGTGGCGCGACTCGAACTCGTGCGCAAAGGGCTCGCCGAGCTGTCGGCGCGGGCGGCCGAGTGGGCGGAGACCGAGTGCGCGCCGGGATTCGAAACCGGCGCGGCGCCCGAGGAACTCGCGCCCCTGGTGATGCGGCTCGCGCTCGCGGCCTCACGGCTCGAGCAGCGCGCAGCCGCGGCCCGCGCCGTCGCCGGGCAGGTGCGGGAGACCGTCGCCGAGGCCGGCGCGCAGGCCGGGCTGCTGGCCGCCGCGGCGGAGCGGCAGTTCGTCGAAGCGGGCTCGTTGCTCGGCGTGTTGCGCGGGCTCGAGCGCTGGAGCGGCGAGCTGGCGCAGGGCGTCGCCGGGCTCGCCGTCGCGCTCGCCGGCGACCAGGCAGACGCCGAGGCGGCGCGGGACGCATCCGGGGCGTGGGCGCGCGGCGCGGCGATGCAGATGGAGGTGCTCGAACGCGCCGCCGAGCGCCTGCGCGCGGCGAGCCACGATCTCGCACGCCTACACGAGGAGGCGCAGGTCGCTGCGCTCGAGTCCGCGCACGCGGCGCTCGCCGGCGACACGCTGCCCGCGGAGGATCGCGTGCGGCTGGTCGATGCGCTCTCGGCGCTCGTGCGCGCGACCCGCGCCGCGCAGGCGCGCACGCACGAGCTCGAGGAGCGCGCGCACGCCGACCTCGCCCGCGCCCACGAGGAATATGGTGCGCTGAACGCCCGTGGGCCTGCGCCGACCGGAGCCGGCGGCGCCTCGCGCCCCGGGGACCCGGCGCTGATCGCGCGCCGCGCGCTCGAGCGAATGCACGAGAACGTGCGCGATGCGATCGCACGCGGAGAGCGGCTTGTACAGCAGGCCGAGCGCACGTCGTCCGAGGCCCAACGTACGGGGGAGGATGTCATTGCCGCGGTCGACGAGGTCGACGGCCTGGCGGCGCGCCTCGCCGACGCCGCGCCGCCCGAGGTTGCGGCAATGGTGTCGCCCGAAGTCGCGCCCGCGCCCGACCCCGCGCTCAAGCTGGCGGGCGACGGGACCCCGGATGACGCCACCTCCGCCCCGGCGCGGCCGCTGCGCGTGCTCGGACCCGAGGACCTCCTGCCCGATGACGAGAACTGGTCCCATGGTTGAGAGCGCGCCGGGCGAGGAGCCGCGCGTGGCCGAAGCGGTCGCACGCCTGTTGCTGCGCCAGTCCGCGCTGCTCGCGCGCGCGGCCGACGACGAGGCGGCGGCCGGCACGGCACGCCTCGGGCTGTCGTGGCTCGGCGACCTGCTGCGCTCGTTCGGGCTCCAGGGCGCGAGCGACTGGTTCCAGGCTTTGCGCGTGC
>JBDTYW010000417.1:0-2552 GCA_040005445.1 Candidatus Eiseniibacteriota bacterium | reverse complement strand
AGAAGTCGAACATCATGCTGATCGGGCCGACGGGCACGGGCAAGACGCTGCTCGCGCGCACGCTTGCGCGCTTCCTCAAGGTGCCGTTCGCGATCGTCGATGCGACCTGCCTGACCGAGGCCGGCTACGTCGGCGAGGACGTCGAGAACATCCTCGTGCGCCTGCTCCAGGCCGCGGATTTCAACCTGGTCAACGCCGAGCACGGCATCGTCTACGTGGACGAAATCGACAAGATTTCCCGGAAATCGGAGAATCCGTCGATCACGCGCGATGTTTCCGGAGAAGGCGTGCAACAGGCGCTGCTCAAGATCATCGAAGGAACGGTGGCCAACGTCCCGCCCCAGGGCGGACGCAAGCACCCGCAGCAGAAGTACATCGAGGTCAATACCAAGGACATCCTGTTCATCTGCGGCGGAGCGTTCGAGGGCCTCGACAAGATCATCGAGAAGCGCGTGGGCCTCAAGACCATGGGCTTCGGGGCGACGATCCAGTCCAAGAAGGAGCGCACCACCGGCGAGCTGCTGGCGCAGGTGGAGCCCGAGGACCTGCTCAAGTACGGCCTGATTCCCGAGCTCGTCGGCCGCCTGCCGGTGATCGGCACGCTCGACTCGCTCGACGAGGCCGCCTTGATCTCGATCCTGACCGAGCCCAAGAACGCGCTGACCAAGCAGTACCAGAAGTTCTTCGAGATGGAGGGCGTGAAGCTCGACTTCACCGAGGAAGCCCTGGCCACGATTTCGCGCATCGCGATGAAGCGCGGAACCGGGGCCCGCGGCCTCAGGGCCGTGCTCGAAGAGAGCATGCTGGACGTGATGTACGACATTCCGTCGCGACTCGACGTCATCGGCTGTACGATCTCCAACGAGACCGTCCTCGGCCAGGCGCCGCCGCTCCTGACCTTCCGCGGCGAGCGCGAGAAGCGCAAGAAAGAGGCATAGAAGAACAGGAGATTCCGTGAGCGATCCGAAGGATCCGAAGAAGCGCCCGGCGGCGAAGGCTGCCGGAGACATCCTCGACCCCAAGGCCGACGTCCAGTCGGCCGAGGGGTCGAAGGCCAACGGGAAGAAGAGCCAGAAGCTCTCGATGACCCGCGGGGACGAGACCTTCGAGTTCCAGGACCGGCTGCCGGTCCTGCCCCTGCGCGACGTCGTCGTGTTCCCGTACATGACCATCCCGCTGCTCGTCGGCCGCGTGCCGTCGATCAACGCGGTCGAGCGCGCCGTGGCGCGGGACCGCGTGCTCCTGTGTGTCGCCCAGAAGCGCTCCGAGGTGGCCGATCCCGGTCCCGACGAGCTGCACGAGATCGGCACGGTCGTGCGCGTGCTCCAGCTGTTCCGCCTGCCCGACGGCACATTGCGCGTGCTGGTCGAGGGCATCGTGCGCGCGAACGCGTCCAAGTACCACTGGACCGGCGACGCCTACACCTGCCAGATCGAACTCGTGCCCGAGAACGAGGCGGCGCCGCCCGAAGTCGAGGCGCAGATGCGCAACGTCCTCGCCGCTTTCAATGAGTACGTGCACCTCAATCGCCGGATTCCCGACGAAGTGCTGATGACCGCGAACAACATCACGGACCCGAGCACGCTGGCCCACACCGTGGGCGCGCAGCTCCTGATCAAGGCGCAGGCCAAGCAAAAGGTCCTGGAGACGCTGCCGGCCGCCGAGCGGCTCCAGATGCTGGCCGCGACGCTCGCGTCCGAGCTCGAGATCGTCAAACTTGAGCGCAAGATCGAGGGCCAGGTGCGCTCCCAGGTCCACAAGAACCAGAAGGAGTTCTATCTCAACGAGCAGCTCAAGGCGATCCGCAAGGAGCTGGGCTACCAGAACGAGTTCTCGAGCGAACTCGAGGAGCTGGCGACGCAGATCCGCCGCTCGCGCATGCCGAAGGACACGCACGCGCGCGCGATGAAGGAGCTCGACCGCCTGAGCAAGATGTCGTTCATGTCGCCCGAGGCCACGGTCGTGCGCAACTACCTCGATTGGCTGGTGGCGCTGCCTTGGAACAAGCAGACCAAGGATCACGACGACATCAAGGCCGTGCAAAAGGTGCTCGACGAGGACCACTTCGGCCTCAAGAAGGTCAAGGAGCGCATCCTCGAGCACATCGCGGTGATCAAGCTCACGGGCGAGAACAAGGGTCCGATCCTGTGCTTCGTCGGGCCCCCGGGCGTGGGCAAGACCTCGCTCGGCAAGTCGATCGCGCGCGCGCTGGGGCGCAAGTTCATCCGCGTGTCGCTCGGCGGCGTGCACGACGAGGCCGAGATCCGCGGCCATCGCCGCACCTATATCGGCTCGCTGCCGGGGCGGATCATCCAGAGCCTGAAGAAGGCCGGCTCGCGGAACCCGCTGTTCCTGCTCGACGAGGTCGACAAACTTGGCTCGGATTTCCGGGGCGACCCGGCGTCGGCGTTGCTCGAGGTGCTCGATCCCGAGCAGAATCACTCGTTCACCGACCATTACCTCGAGGTCGAGTTCGACCTCTCCAAGGTGATGTTCGTGTGCACGGCGAACGCGCTCTACACGATCCCGCCGGCGCTGCAGGACCGCATGGA
>JBDTYW010000416.1:0-2558 GCA_040005445.1 Candidatus Eiseniibacteriota bacterium | reverse complement strand
TCGACGAGGGCCCCCAGGTTCGTGCGGCGCAGCGTCTCGGGCACGGCGACCACGGCGAACGAGCCGCTCGCGGTCTCGACCACGGTCTGGCAGCAACCGTTGACGCTCACGCTGTCCCCGATCGCCAGCCCCTGCCCGACCACGGCGGCGGTGACGACGAGTCGGCGTCCTCCGTTCTCGGGCTCGGCGGCTTCGACGACGCCGGTCTCCTCGACCAATCCGGTGAACACGATCAGCTCCGATCCCGGGTCGCGCGCGCGGGCCGCCCGTACATCACGAGGTCATCGCCCAGCGCGAGCGCGAGCGAAGGCTCGAGCCGCCAGGCCGTCGCGAGCGTCGTGGCCTTCTCGCCGAAACCCCACGAACGTGCCGACGCGCCGAGCAATCGCGGCGCGAGGAACAGCCACAGCTCGTCGACCAGCCCGAGGTCCGCGAGGCGCGCCGCCAGCGCCGGGTCGCCCTCGACCAGCACGTCGTGCCGGCCCTCGGACGCCAGCCGCGCGCACAGCACGTCGAGCGCGACGCCCCCACGCTCGTCCGCGGGCAGGAACCAGATCGCCACGCCGCGCCGCGCCAGGCGCGCTGCGCGCAATTCGTGCGCGCGGCGATCGCCCCGAGGCCGCGCCGCCGGGTCGAGCGTGGCGATCACGGTGCCGCGCGCAAGTGCGGGCGCGAACAGCCGGGCGCTTGCCTTGAGCCTGAGGTCCGAGGAGACGACGACGCGCAGCGGCGGCGCGCCGACGACACGGGCATTGCGCACGGTCAGCTCGGGGTCGTCCCGGCGCACCGTCTCGGCGCCGACCACGATCGTGTCGTCCAGCGCGCGCTGCCGCGGGCGGGCGCGACGCGCCCGTCGAGCGACGCCGCGAGCTTGAGCGCGATGCGCGGCCGTCCGCGCTCGTGCGCGCTGAGGTACCCGGCGTTGAGCGAGCGCGCCGCGTCCGCGAGCACGCCCACGGTGACCTCGACGCCGGCGCGGCGGAGCCAGGCGAGACCGCGCCCCGAGACGCGCGGGTCGGGGTCCCGGTGCGCCACGACGACACGACCGATGCCCGCCGCCAGGATCTTCGGCACGCACGGTGGCGTGCGCCCGTCGTGCACGCAGGGCTCGAGCGTGACGTAGAGCGTCGCGCCCTTCGCGCGCGCGCCCGCGTCGGCCAGCGCCACGCACTCCGCGTGGGCCGCGCCCAGCCGCCGGTGCCAGCCCCGGCCGATCACCTTCCCGGCCCGCACCACGACCGAGCCGACCCGCGGGTTCGGCCGGGTTCGCCCGGCGCCCCGCTCGGCGAGCGCGAGCGCCTCGGCCATGAACTCGTCATCCCTGGATCGTGATTTCACGGAGCCCCGATGGTTCGATGCCGGAACGGCTGCATCCTGCTCACCGCCGGGAATGAAAAACGCCCCGCGGAAGTTCCACGGGGCGGAAGCGAGCACGCCGAGCCACGCGCCCGATCGCAGGCGCCGGCCCGGCATCCCCCTTCTCTCATCCCGACTGTGACGGTCGGCTCCGGAATTTCACCGGATCCTGCCCGGACCCCGAAGGGCCCCGGCTCGCGGGCTGTACCGCCGGTGGGGACTTTCGCCCCGCCCCGAAGGAGTCGTTGAGAATCTAACAGGCTTCCCGGCGGCGTCCAAGGGGGCCTTCCCCCCAAAAATGAGTGGGGGGGCCGCTTGCGCGACCCCCCCGAACCCCGGTGGGCAGTTGGGATTAGCTGTCCGCACCTTCAACCCTTCCGCGGCTAGCTGCTGCCACCTCCGCGATCCTCGGTGCTACCGGTCATCATACTGGGCACTGGACCACCTCCTTTCCGCGTTGGACAACCCTAGCCCCGATCGGGCGGGCGGGTCAAAGCGTAAATTCGGCGCCGGGGCCTACTTGTTGTGGAGGATGTGGAGGATATCGCCGTCGACCACCCGGTAATCGCGGCCCTCGGTGCGCTGCCAGCCCTTTTCCCGCGCCTTCGCCTCGGAACCGGCCTCGAGGAACTGCCCGTAGCTCATCACGACCGCGCGCACGAACCCCTGCGCGAGGTCGGAGTGGATCGCGCCCGCGGCGTCGACCGCGGCATCGCCGTCGAGGATCGTCCACGCGCGCACCTCGTCCTCGCCCGCGGTGAGGAACGAGATCAACCCGAGCAGGCGGTAGGCCGAGCGCACGAGCAGCACGAGGCCGTCCTCGGAGATGCCGTAGGCCTCGCGGAACTGCGGGCGCTCCTCAGCGGGCAATTGCGCCACCTCGCGCTCGTCGGCGCACGGCAGCACCACGGTCGACACGCCGGTGCGCTCCCCCGCCGGGGCGGCGAACGCCTGGCCCGAGCCGATATTGAAGACCACCAGCAGCGGCTTGCGCGAAAGCAGCTGGAATCCCCGGAGCGCGCGGTCCTCGTCCTTGTCGAACTCCAGCTCGCGCAACGGCGTCTCCCGGTCGAGCGCCTCCTTGCAACGCCCCAGGACGATCTCCTCGCGCTCGAGTTCGGGCGTTTTCGCGATCCGCTTCTGCTTCACGATGCGCTCGAGGCGCGTCTCGACGATTGCCATATCGTTGAGCAGGATCTCGG
>JBDTYW010000415.1:0-2566 GCA_040005445.1 Candidatus Eiseniibacteriota bacterium | reverse complement strand
GCTCGACGGCGAGGTGTGCGGCTACGCCTACGCCGACGAGTACGGCATGCCCGCGCTGCGCGAGGCCGCGCGCGTCGCGGCCGCGGTGGCCGCGAGCGGCGCCGCCGGGCCGCCTACGGCCTTTGCGGTCTCGAGGGCGATCGCGCCGTTCACGCTCTCGCGCCCGGCCCCGCTGTTCGCCAGTGAGACCCAGAAGATCGACCTCGCGCAGCGCGCCAGCGCCGCGGCGCGCGCGAAGGATCCGCGCATCCAGCAGGCGCAGGTCACGCTCGCCGACTCGGCGAAGGCCATCCTCGTGGCCAACAGCGAGGGCCTGTGGGTCGAGGACCGCCAGTTCATCTCGCGCATCGCGGTCCAGGCGACCGCGATCGACGGGGCGAACCGCCAGAACGGCATCGGCATCTCGGGCGGGTCGGTCGACGAGGACTACTTCGAGCGCGTGCAGACGCCGGAGCAGACCGGCACGCGCGCGGCCGAAGCCGCAGTCGCGCTGCTCTCCGCGATCGACGCAAAGGCCGGCTCGTACCCGGTCGTGATCGCACCGGGCTGGGGCGGCGTACTCGTGCACGAGTGCTTCGGGCACTCGCTCGAGGGGGACGGCATCCGCAAGAAGACCTCGATCCGCGAGCACCAGTTCGGGCAGAAGGTGTGCTCGGACATCGTGGACATCTACGACGACTCGACGGTGCCGAACTCGCGCGGCTCGTTCAAGGTGGACGACGAGGGCACCCCGTCCCAAAAGACCCACGTCGTCGAGAAAGGCGTGCTCAAGGGTTACCTGTGGGATCGCCTGAACGCCCAGCTCACCGGAAACAAGAGCACGGGCAACGGCCGGCGCACGAGCTACCGCGACTTCCCGATCCCGCGCATGACGAACACCTACATCGCCGGCGGCGCCTCGAGCCCCGAGGACCTGCTGGGCTCGGTCAAGAACGGCGTCTACTGCAAGAACATGGGCGGCGGCTCGGTCAACCCGGCTGACGGCAACTTCTCGTTCGCCGTCACCGAGGCCTACCTGATCGAAAACGGCAAGCTCACGTCGCCGGTCAAGGACGTCACGCTCACCGGCAACGCGGCGAACGCGATGCTCGCCGTCGAGGGACTCGGCAACGACCTCGCCATCGACCCGTGCACCGGGACGTGCGGCAAGGACGGGCAGTTCAAGCCCGTCGGCGTCGGACAGCCCACCGTCCTGTTCTCCGAGATGACCGTGGGAGGCACCCGTGGCTGACGCGACGACGAAGTCGGGATCCACGCTCGCCCAGGCGGCCGAGACGGCGGTCGCCGCGGCGATCAAGTCGGGCGCGCAGCAGGCCGACGCGCTGGTCGAGTCGGGCAACCAGTTCCGCGTCGACGTGCACCAGGGCAACATCGAGAACCTCAAGCAGTCGCAGTCGCGCGGCCTCGGCCTGCGCGTGTTCGTCGATCACAAGGTGGCGCTGGTCTACACCTCGGACCTTCGGCCCGCGGCGCTCAGGGATCTCGCCGAGCGCGCGGTCACGCTCGCGAAGAAGAGCACGGCCGACCCGTTCGCGGGCCTGCCCGATGCACCGCCGACCGCGGCGGGCGACGCGACATCGCTCCAGCTCTTCGACCCGGCGGTCGTCGAGCTCACGGCCGAACAGAGGATCAAGATGGCCAAGGAGATGGAGAAGGCCGCGCTCGACTCCGACAAGCGCATCCTGCGCTGCGACGGCTGTTCGCTCTCGAGCGGCCTCGGGGAGACCGCGCTCGCCAGCTCGGCCGGGCCCACGCTCCAGTACCGTGGCACGTCGATCGGCGCATTCGTCAACCCGCTCGCCGCCGATGGCGACCGCCAGCAGTCGGGCGGCTACGGAGAATTTCAGCGCTCGCTCGCCCGTATGCGCTCGCCCGAGGCGATCGGCAAGGAGGCGGGCCGGCGCGCGATCGCGCGCATCGGCGCGCGCAGCGTGCCGGCGCAGCAGGTGCCCGTGATCATGCACCCCGACGTCGCCGGCAACTGGCTGCAGAACATGTTCGCCGCGTTCTCCGGCGAGCAGGCGTTCAAGAAGACCTCGTTCCTCACCGAGAAGCTCGGCCAGAAGATCGCGTCCGATCTCGTGACGCTGGTCGACGACGGCGTCCTGCCGGCCGGCGTGAGCACCGCGCCGTTCGACGGCGAGGGCCGGCCCGCCCGCAAGAACGTGCTGATCGATCAGGGCCTGCTGAAGATGTTCGTCTACAACGCGTACTGGGCAAAGAAGGCCGGCGCGCAGTCGACCGGCAACGCGACGCGGAGCTACCAGGGCGCGCCGGGCATCGGCCCGAAGAACCTGTACCTCGCGAACGGCAAGTCCTCGCTCGAGGAGATCCTGAAGTCGGTCGACCGGGGCTTCTACATGGTCGACCAGGGGGCGTTCGGTTTCAACCCGACGAGCGGATCGTACTCGTACCAGGCGGCCGGGTTCTGGATCGAAGGCGGCGCGATCGCGTTCCCGGTGGACGAGATCACCTGCGCCTCGACCACGCTCGACATGCTGGCGGGGATCTCGATGGTCGGGAACGACCTCGAGTTCAACGGCGGGATCAATTCGCCCACGCTCAA
>JBDTYW010000414.1:0-2606 GCA_040005445.1 Candidatus Eiseniibacteriota bacterium | reverse complement strand
CGGTCGTGAGCACGAGCGCGACGGACAGGCCGGCGCGCAGTTCGGGTTGTGCCGCGAGAAGCTCGAGCGAGCGCCCGAGGGGAGCGAGGGTCTGGGAGACGGCGTGCACGCTCTCGCGCAGGCGCACTGCCCCGTCGAACACCCACATGAGCCGGTCGAAGGCGGTGACGAATGCGTTGACCGTGCCGGCGACCGCGGCGCCCAGGACGGTGCGCCCGCCGGCCAGGAGGTCCCCGCGCCAGGGCGAGAGCCCGAGCGCGATCACGACCGCGACGGCGCTCGCGGCGTACGCCGAGCCGGCCACTTCGAGCATCCGGAAGCGCCGGCGCAGGCGGCGGTCGGCCAGCGCCGCCGCGGTGATGCGCGCCGCGAGGCCGGCCGGTGGCCGGCGGGCCGGCAGCCGGGAGACACCCCGGAACAGGGCGCGGTAGGCCCGCACCTCGCGCCCACACGCCGGGCAGGTCGCCAGGTGAGCGCTCACGCGGACGCGCTCGGGCGCCGAGACCTCGCCGTCCAACCAGCGCATGAGCAAGCCCCCGGCCTCGGCGGTCAGGTGCTTGGACTCCGGCGACGGGTCGGCCGGGTGATGGGCGCTCAAGTCGTTTCGTTCGGTCATGGCGTGGGTCTCACGAGTCCCTCGGTGCGTCGTCCTCGTCGGCCGGGTCCCAGGGGATGTCGCCCTGGGCCAGCAGCTTCTCCTTGAGCATCAGGCGGGCCCGATGGATCCGGGCCTTGATCGTCCCGAGGGGAGCGCCCAGCGTCCGGGCGATCTCCTCGTACGGCAGGTCGTGCTGGTGACGCAGCAGGATCGCGGCCCGCGAATCGGGCGGCAGTTCCATCACCAGGGCTTCGAGCCGGCGGGCCAGCTCGCTCTGCTCCGCCTCCTCCTCGGGCCCGGCCGACGGGTCCTCGAGGTCGATCGTTCGTTCCTCCCCGGCGGTCCCCTCCTCGGGCTGGGTCAGGGACACCATCCGGGCGCGGTTGCGGCGGTGATGATCGATACAGAGCCGCGTCGCGATGGTGTGCAGCCAGGCCCCGAACGGCCGGGCCGGGTCGTAGCGCTTGAGCGCCCGGAACGCCCGCAGGAACGTCTCCTGCGTCAGGTCCTCGGCGTCCTCGGCGCGGGCCACGATGCGAAAGGTCGTGGCGTAGACGTCCGACTGGTAGCGTTCGACCAGGATCCGAAAGGCGTCCCCGTCGTCCGCCAGGCACCGCGCGACCAGGGTCGCATCGTCGAGTTCGGAGCCTTTGAGCGGGGTCACGGGCGGGCCTTTCGAGGGGCCGGTCCGGCCATGGCCCCCCTACGCGATCGCACTCCGGACAGTTTCATGGCCGCTCAACGTATGTCGGCCCCCGGCGCGCTTCAACGGCTTTCCGGTCCACCATAGCGGAATCGGCTTGCCCGCAGCGGTCGCCATTGCGTACGTTTCCGACGGTCGGCGCGGGGGTCCCCGCGATCGGACCCCGAGGCCCCCGCGGACCTTCGGCGCGCCCCGTGCGCCAGGACGAACAGAGAGGCCATGACCGCGATTCGCTCCGTATTTGCACGCGAGATCCTGGATTCGCGCGGCCAGCCCACCCTCGAGGTCGACGTCTTATTGGAGAGCGGCGCGCAGGGTCGCGCGGCCGTGCCCTCGGGCGCCTCCACCGGCGAGCACGAGGCGCTCGAGCTGCGCGACGGCGACCCCGCGCGCTACCTGGGTAAGGGCGTGCTCAAGGCGGTCGAGAACGTCAACGAGCGCATCACGCCCGAGCTCGTCGCCGCCGGCGCCGACGCCACCGACCAGGGCGCCATCGACCGCTTCCTGATCGAGCTCGACGGCACGCCGAACAAGGGCAACCTGGGCGCGAACGCGATCCTCGGCGTCTCCATGGCGGTCGCCCACGCTGCCGCCAATGCCACCGACCTCCCGCTGTTTCGCTACCTCGGCGGAGCCAACGCCAAGGTGCTGCCCGTGCCCCTCATGAACGTGGTCAACGGCGGGGCCCACGCGGACAATAATGTCGACGTGCAGGAGTTCATGATCGTGCCCCTGGGCGCGACCGGCTACTCCGAGGCGCTGCGCATGGGCGTGACCGTGTTCCACACGCTCAAGAAGGTGTTGCACGGCCGCAAGCTCGCGACCTCGGTCGGCGACGAGGGCGGTTTCGCACCGAACCTCGCCTCGAACGAAGAGGCGCTCCAGTTGCTGGTCGAGGCGATCGAGAAGGCCGGGTTCACCCCGGGCGAGGACGTGGCGCTCGCCATGGACGCCGCCGCGAGCGAGTTCTACAAGGGCGGCAAGTACGTCCTGGCGGGCGAGGGCGGCAAGTCGTTCGATTCGGCCGGCCTCGTCGAGTGGTACTCGGGCCTGTGCGACCGCTACCCGATCGTCTCGATCGAGGACGGCCTGGCCGAGGACGACTGGGAGGGCTGGGGGCGGCTCACGCGCGCGCTCGGCGACCGCATCCAGATCGTCGGCGACGACCTGTTCGTGACCAACCCCGAGCGCATCGCGCGCGGCATCGCCGAGGGCGTCGCGAACTCGATCCTGATCAAGCTCAACCAGATCGGGACGGTGTCCGAGACGCTGGACGCGATCGCGCTCGGGCAGCGCAGCGGCTAT
>JBDTYW010000413.1:0-2608 GCA_040005445.1 Candidatus Eiseniibacteriota bacterium | reverse complement strand
GCGAGCTGGTTGACCACCTTGTCCTTGCGCTGCTGGACGACAGGCATGTCGAGCGTGGCCGCGCCGGCCACGATGCCGAACGTCTTCGCGTGGCTGAATTCGTCGAGCAGGTCGGCGGTGTGCAGCAGCGCCTTGGTGGGAATGCAGCCACGGTGCAGGCAGGTGCCGCCCAGGAAGGGATCCTTCTCGACGATGGCGGTCTTGAGCCCGAGTTGCCCGGCGCGGATCGCGGCGACGTAGCCGCCGGGGCCGGAGCCCAGGATCACGACGTCGAAGACTTCGTTCTGAGCCATGAACCCGACTCCTCATTGAGTGGGTGAGCGGCGGACATGATGCGGTCGCCGCTGATTCTTACTGGCGTTGTCGGACCGGTCAAGCGCCGACCCGAGTGTAGGATGGCCGGGAGAGGCAAAATCTTTCATGTGACGTCGTTGAAACGTCTTTGATACGTATCTGATCTGGATGCGAATCCAATACCAGCCTCGGCGCAGCTCTGCAAGTGATTGTGGGACTGTCGATTACATCCCTGCATCCACGAGCGCTGAGGTGCCGTCCTCGCCCCTTCCAATTTGGCGGGCGCGGGCCGGGGTCGAGGAAGATAATCCGGAGGCCGCGCGGGGAGCGCGGAGCCCGCTACGCCGCACAAGGAGTCGTGCCATGGACCTGCAAGGAAAACATATCGCACTCCTCGTCGCACCCATGTTCCGGGATGAGGAAGTGTTCGAGCCGATTGATTACTTCAATGCCCGCCGCGCCGAGGTCGTCGTCATCGGCCTGTCGCGCGCCCGTGTCTTCGGCAAACTCGGCGGGTCGATCGTTCCCGACAAGAGCCTCGCCGAAGTCCTGCCCGGGGCGTTCGACGCCGTGATCCTGCCCGGAGGCCAGGCGCCCGAGACGCTGCGGCTCCACCCGGCGGTGCTCGCATTCGTGCGCGCGATCGACGACCGCCACGTTCCCATCGCCGCGATCTGCCACGGACCGCAGGTGCTGATCTCGGCGGATCGCCTGCGCGGACGGCGCGCGACGTGTTACAAGGGAATCCGCGACGACGTGAAGCTCGCGGGCGCGCGCTATGAGGACGCCCCGGTCGTGATCGACGGGCACCTGATCACGGCGCGCGAACCCGGGGACCTGCCGCAGTTCCATGCGGCGATCGAGGACGCCCTCCTCAAGACCATGGCCGCGAGGTAACGCTTGGAGCTGGGCCTGACCGGACGGGCAGCATTGGTGTGCGGCGCGAGCCGGGGGCTGGGGCGCGCGTGCGCCGAAGCGCTGGCGGCGGAGGGCGTGAAGGTCGCGCTGGTTGCGCGGCGCGAGGGCGCGGTGGGGGAGGCGGCTTCGGCGATCGCCCGGGCGCACGGGGTCGAGACGCTCGGGATCGTCGCCGACCTGGCCGCGGAAGACGCGTGCGAGCGCGCGGTGCGCGAGGCCGAGGCGGGCTTCGGCCAGGTCGACATCCTGGTCGCCAACGCCGGCGGCCCGCCCGCGGGCTTCATCGACGAGCTCGATGACGCCGCGTGGCGGCGGGCGTTCGAACTCACGTTCCTCACCACCGTGCGGCTCGGCCGCGCCGCACTGCCCGCGATGGCCGGGCGCGGGTGGGGGCGCATGGTGGTCATCGGTTCCGGCTCGATGGCGACGCCGATCCCGAACCTCGCGACCTCGAGCGGACTGCGGCCCGGGCTCAAGGGCGTGGTCAAGCTGTTCGCCGAGCGCTATGCGAAGGACGGCGTGACCGTCAACACGGTCGCGCCCGGGTACTTCCGCACCGAGCGCCTGATCGAAGTGGCCCATGGCTCGAAGGAAGAGGGGACGAGCGGGCCCGGCGCGATGCAGCTGTTTCGCAGGCTCGCCGCGGAGATCCCGGTCGGTCGGCTCGGCGAGCCCGAGGAACTGGGCGCGATGGTCGCGTTCCTCGCGTCCGACCGCGCCGCCTACGTGACCGGCCAGACCGTGCTGCTGGACGGCGGCCGGAACCACGGCCTGTGAAGCGCCTCGGCATCGCGCTCTCCGGCGGCGGCGCGCGCGGCGCGGCGCACACCGGGGTTCTGCGCGTGCTCGAGCATCACGCGATCCCGATCCATTGCATCGCCGGCACCTCGAGCGGCGCGATCGTCGGCGCGTTCCACGCCGCCGGCGTCAAGCCCGCCCAGCAGCTCGAGTTCGCGCAGCGTCTGCGCTGGCGCTCGCTGCGCATGCTCGGCATCCCGAAGATGGGGTTCTTCCACTCCGGCGAACTCGAGCGCTTCCTCGCCGAACTGATCGGCGATGTGCACTTCGACGAACTCAAGACGCCGCTTGAGGTCGTGGCCACGGACTTCCGCACCGCGCGACCGGTGGTGTTCAAGAGCGGGCGGGTCGCGCCGGCGGTGGCCGCGAGCGCCGCAATCCCGATCGTGTTCTCGCCCGTGCGGCTGGGGGAGATGGTGCTGGTCGACGGGGGGCTGACCAACAACTTGCCCGCGGACCTGGCGCGCGGGATGGGCGCGGAAATCGTTCTCGGCGTGAGCGTGCTCTCGGTGTTCGACGAGAAGCGGCGCTTCGACAATTTCTTCGACATCGCGCTCGGGACGATGGACCTGATGTCCAAGGCCTCGACCGAGACCGG
>JBDTYW010000412.1:0-2614 GCA_040005445.1 Candidatus Eiseniibacteriota bacterium | reverse complement strand
GGACAGGCGAGCGCACGCTTGAGTTGCTCGCGCGCCTTGTCCTTGAGGCCGAGATCGAGGTAGGTCCGCGCGAGTTCGAGGCGGTGATTCGCGTAGTCCGGGGCGAGCGCGATCGCCTTCTCGAACAGCGTGACCGCGTTGTTCATCGACGCGCCCTCGGGCACGCCGCCGTAGACGACCTTCGCCGCCGCGCGTTCGAAGAACGAGAGCTGGGCGATCGCGCGATTCCAGCGCGCGAGCACGTGGTAGGCGCGGTCGGATTGCGGGTTGATCGCGAGCGCGCGGTCAGCCTCGAGCTTGACCTCCTTCGACAGCTCGATCTTGCTCTTTACGCTCTGGAACAGAGCGTAGCGACCGAGCGCCGAGGCCAGCTCGAAGTGGCCCTCCCAGGCATCCGAGTCGATCGCGGTCGCCTTGCGGGCGGCGCGCACCGCCTCCGCGAACGCGGCCTCGGCGCGGGGCCGCTCGTGATCGAACTCGGCACGGGTGCCGCGGTCGCCCGCGACATGGGCGAGCCGCCACCACAGCTCGTACGACGTCGAGTCCTTCATCACGCCCGCGAGGTACGCGGCGTGGGCGGCTTCGTAGTCGAACGCCTGCTCGGCAGCCTTGCCCCGGTCGAGGGCGGCGAGGGGACCCGGGCCGATTGCCGCCGTGGCGGAAGAGAACGCCAGCAGGATGAGTGCCGGGGCGAGAACGAATCGGATTGCACGCATGGAGACCTCCCGGCGCGACTGTTTCAAGCGCGGGGTGTCGCGTCAAGGGCCTTGGCGCGGAGCATGGCCGGTTCTATGGTGGATGCACCTCGAACCGAGCGGAGGACTCTTGGCGTTCACCACCCTGGTGGAATTGTATCGAGCGGCCTTTCGCGAGCATCCGCGAGCGGATGCGTTTCGACGGAAGATCGCCGGCGACTGGGTTGACGTCTCCTCGGCCGAGGCGCAGCGCGTGATCGAGTGCGTGGCCGCCGCACTGGCGGCGCGCGGAGTGGCGCCTGGGGACCGGGTCGCGATCCTGTCCGAAAACCGGCTCGAGTGGGCGCTCGGCGACTTCGGCATCCTGACCGCGGGCGCGGCCACCGTCCCGATCTACGCCACGCTCCCCGCCGCTCAGGCCCGGCACATCCTGAACGATTCCGAAGCCCGGGTCGTCCTCGTCTCGACCGCCCTTCAGTCGGCCAAGGTGCGCTCGATCGCGGACGGGCTGCCCGCACTCCGGACGACGGTCCTCATGGACGCGGCCCCGGAGGACGCGAGCGGGGCGCTGACCTGGGACGCGCTGATCGCCGAGGGCGCGGCCGCGCTCGCGGCTGATCCCGCGTACGCGACGCGGCTCGGCAACGCGGTCACCCCGGAGTCGGTCGCGACCCTGATCTACACGTCGGGCACGACGGGCGTGCCCAAGGGCGTGATCCTGACGCACGCCAACCTGGTGTCGAATGTGCGGGACGCCCTGCTGGATTTCGACATCGGGCCCGCCGACTCCGCGCTCTCCGTCCTGCCGCTGTCGCACATCTTCGAGCGCATGGCCGGCCACTACACGATGATCGCGAACGCGGTGAGCGTGGCCTACGCCGAGAGCGTCGAGGCGTTCGCCGCCAATTTGCAGGAGGTCCGGCCCACGCTCGTGTTCGCGGTGCCGCGGCTGTTCGAGCGCATCTACGCCCGCGTGGTCGACGCCGCCTCCGCCGGCGGACCGATCCAGCGCGTGATCTTCGTGCGCGCCCGGGACGTGGCGCTGCGCTGGGCAAGACTCGTGGCGGCCCGCCAGCCGATTCCGCGCGGGCTCGCGCTCGAGCACGCCCTCCATGACCGCCTCGTGTACGCCAAGCTGCGCGCGCGCACGGGCAAGCGCATCCGCTTCTTCGTCTCCGGCGGCGCGCCGCTCGGCGCCGAGATCGCCGAGTTCTTCCTCGGCGCCGGGCTCCCGGTGCTCGAGGGCTACGGCCTCACCGAGACCTCGCCCGTGATTGCGGTGAACCGGCCCGCGCGCAACAAGCCCGGGACAGTCGGCCCGCCGATCGCGAACGTGATCGTGCGCATCGCCGACGACGGCGAGATCCTGGTGCAGGGCCCGGGCGTGATGAAGGGCTACTTTCGCCTCCCCGACGAAACCCGGGCCGCCCTTCTGGACGGCTGGTTCCACACGGGGGACATCGGTCACCTCGACGACGACGGCCACCTCGTCATCACGGACCGCAAGAAGGACCTGCTGGTCACGGCGGGGGGGAAGAACGTCGCGCCCCAGCCGATCGAAAACGCGCTCAAGAGCAGCAAGTTCATCGCCGAGGCGGTCCTCATCGGCGACCAGCGGCCGTTCATCAGCGCGCTGATCGTCCCGAACTTCGAGCAACTCGAGCTGTACGCACGCCAGAAGGGCATCTCCTACGTCGAGCACAGGGACCTGGTCCGCCATCCCGGGATCGTCGCCCTCCTTCAGGGCGAGGTGACGGCGCACACGCGGGGGTTGGCGCGCTACGAGCAGATCAAGCGCTTCCGTGTGCTCGCGAACGAATTCTCGCAGGACGCCGGCGAGCTCACGCCCACGCTCAAAGTGCGCCGCAAGATCGTGGGCCAGCGCTACGCGCACGAGATCGATGCGCTCTACCAGGGAC
>JBDTYW010000411.1:0-2617 GCA_040005445.1 Candidatus Eiseniibacteriota bacterium | reverse complement strand
GGATGCCCTTGCCCACGCCGTGGATCACGCGCACCTCGTCGAGCCCCGCCAGCACCGCCCGGTCGAGGCCCTCGTCCACCCCGCGCAGCGCCTCCTCCTGGTCGAGGCCGCGCACATCGATTTCGAGCAAGGGCTCGACGTCGGGGGTCACGGCCCCCCGTGGGCGCTCTCCCCGGGCCGCGCCCCGTCCGGCCGACCCGGCAGGCTCCACCGGGGGCGCGAACAGCTGCTCGGCGCGGCTCTGGATCCGCCAGGTTCCGCGTTCGAGCACCACGCGCCCCTCGGCGTCGGGCCCCTCGACCACCGTGGCGGTCACGCCCAGGTCCCGCACGAAGACCGTCGCCCCGGGCGCGAGCGCCACCGGGCGCCCGGACGGCACCGGGGTGTCCACCAGCCGATCGCTCTCCCGGCCCAGGCTGCGGGCCCGCGTCTCCAAGTCTTGGATGCGGGCGCGGCTCTTCTCCTCGCTCTTTGCTTCGGCGCGCGCGTCCTTGAGCAGCGCCTGCACCTGCCCCTCGAGCGCCCGGACCTGGGCCAGCCGGTCGCGGCCTGCGCGTTTCGAGTCGTCCACCAGCTCCTGCCGCTGCTGCTCGAGGGCCTCGGCGGCGAGCCGCGCCCGCGCCTCCGCGCTCTCGAAGCGGGTGCGCGCGTCCTTGGCCTTGACCAGCTCGCGCGTCACGTCGCCGAGCAGCGCCTCGAGCGACCGCTGCGCCTCCGGCAACTCGGCCCGCGCGTCGGCCAGGACCCCCGGGTGAAACCCGAGCCGCTCCGCGATGTGCAGCGCGTGGCTGCCCCCCGGGACCCCGACCACCAACTCGAAGCGCGGGGCCAGCGTCTCGGGATCGAGCGCCATCGAGGCGTTGACGATCGCCGCTTCTTCCTGCGCCAGCACCTTCAGGCTCCCCAGGTGCGTGGTCGCCACGCTCCACGCCCCGGTGCGGGCGAAATGCCTGAGCAACGCCCGCCCGAGCGACGCGCCCTCGGCGGGATCCGTGCCCGAGCCCAGCTCGTCGAGCAGGAACAGGCACGACGGTCCGGCCACCGTGGCCATCGCGTTGAGTCGCCCCAGGTGCGCGGCGAACGTCGACAGGTGCGCCTCGATCGACTGCGCGTCGCCGATGTCCGCCATCACGGTCGCGCACCACGGCAGGCACGCGCCATCCTCGGCCGCGATGTCGAGGCCCGCCTGCGCCATCAGCGTGGCCAGGCCCACGGTCTTGAGCGCGACCGTCTTGCCGCCCATGTTCGGCCCGCTGACCAGCAGGACGCGCTGCGGCGCCTCGAGCGCGAGCGTCAACGGCACCACCCGGCCGCGCGCCGCCGCCGCGTCCACGTCCCCCCCGGCATCGCGCCACAACAGCGGGTGCCGGGCATCCCGCAGCGCGAGCTTCGTGCCCGGGTCGGCGAGGACCGGCGTCGTGCCAGAGAGCGCGCGCGAGAGCCGCACGCGCGCCCACAGGAGGTCGGTGTGCGCCAGCGCGTCCTCACTCGCCGCCAGCGCCGGCCGCGCGGCGCGCACCAGGTCGGTGAGCGCGCGCAGGACGCGCGCGATCTCGCCGCGCTCGCGCGCCGCGAGCTCGGCGAGATCATTGTTGAGCGCGCACACCTCGAACGGCTCGACGAACAGCGTCTGTCCGCTGGCCGACGCGTCGTGAACCAGGCCCTTCGAGCGCTCGAACCGGTCGGCGCGCACGGCGACGACGAAGCGATCGTTGCGCTGCGTGACGAACGAGCCTTCCTCGGCCGCCAGGGTCTTGTAGCGATCGAGCTTCTCGCGCAGCCGGCCGCGCACGACGCCCTGTTGCCGCCGTACCGCCGCCACCTCCGGGCTTGCGCTATCGAGCACGAAACCCTCGGCGTCGACCGACACGCGCAGGCGCTTCTCGAGCTCCGGGTCCGCCGTCAGTCCGGCCGCCAGCCGGGCCGCCTCACGGGCCTCTTCCTTCGCTTCGGCCCAGTAGCGCGCGGCGCGCGCGGTGGCCGCCAGCAGTTCCGCCACCTGGTAGAGCGTGCGCGGCGAGACCAGCCCGCCCTGCGCGACCTCGACCTCGAGCGCCGCGGCAAGCGCGATCGCCGGCGGCCCCGGCCAGGGCCCGCGGGTCTCGGCGAGACGCTTGCCCTCGGACAGCGCGGCCAGACGCGAGCGCGCCTCGCCGACGGTGGCCGCCGGCTCGAGCGCGCGCGCGAGCGCGGCCGACGTCGGCGCGCCGGCCAGTTCCGCCAGCCACGCGACGACCTTGTGATACTCGAGCAGGTCGAGCGCCGAACTCGACGGCGCAGTCGGCCCCGACACGGGCAGGACGCTCAACCTCACCTCCGGCGGCGCCGGTGAGCCCGCGCGCCGAAAAACGAAGGGCGAGGGGGGTGAACTCGCCCCCCCGCCCTCACTGGATTGCCGTTACGCCTGGTCCCACGCAGCGACCTCGATCGCGGGGACGAACCACCCCGCGCAGGTCAGTTCTCGACCTTGCGGGCGAGATTCTTGCGCTTGGCGGCGTTCATTTTGCGCTTCCGCCGCTCCGAAGGCTTCTCGAAGTGTTGATGGCGACGTAGATCCGCCAACACTCCGGCCTTCTCGCATTTCTTCTTGAAGCGGCGCAGGGCGCTCTCGAAGGAT
>JBDTYW010000410.1:0-2629 GCA_040005445.1 Candidatus Eiseniibacteriota bacterium | reverse complement strand
TGCTCATGCGCGACATGCTGCAGCAGGACCTGATGGCGGGCGTGCGATGAGGCGCCTCGCGCTGCTCGGGACCGGTCTCGCGCTCGCGCTTGCCCTGACGCCGGCGCACGCGCAGGAATCCCGCCTGCGTCCCGCGCCCTGGGTCCCGGCGGGCATCGACTCGACCCGGCTGTGGGCGCTCGAGGCGCGCGCCCTGCTCGACCAGACCACCACCGACTCGATCGGCACAAACGAATCGCGCGCGTTCGGACTGCTCGATCGCCTGGTGCGCCGCAGCTTCCTCCAGCTCGGGCCGGGCGGCATGCGCGGCGCGCGCGGCGTGCTGACGGTGCTCGACAGTCTCAAGCTCGACGTCGAGATGGTGCAGGATCCGGACCTGCCGCAGTTCTGCGTGGTGACCTACTTCAATTCGAAGTTCGCGGGCTACGCGGCGTGGACGAGCCTGTTCTGGTGGCGCGGCCAGGACCTGATGAAGCAGTCGCTCCTGCTCGGGGGCGGCCGGCGCATCCAGATGGATGTATGGTGGACCGGCAACGAGCTCGGGCCGTACGAGATGGCGCTCGTCGACTACCGCCGCACGGGCGAACCGCGCGCGGGCTTCTTCACCATGCTGCGCCTGTCGCGCCAGGGCGAGTTCTGGGGCGCCGTGCAGTACGCGGGCACGAGCATCGATCTCGGCGGCCCGGGGCAGGCGCGCCTCGTGGACCTCGACAACGACGGCGTGCCGGAGCTCGCGCAGTGGGCGACGAGCGAGCCCGATGCGCGCTTCGTGCCGGACATGAACCTCCCACCGATCCTGTCCGAGCGCATCTGGCGCCGGACCGATGCCGGCTTCCGCCTGCTCGAGAAACGCACGGTGGCGACGCCGTTCACCACGTTCGTCCTGTTCCTGCGCGCGCTCGAAGGCGGCCAGGCCGCGCTCGCGCGCTCGCTCGCCGCCACGCCCGCGATCTACGCGAAGGCGCTGTCGCTGCGCCTCGGCGCCTTCCACGCCGCGAAATCGTGGCGGGCGTCAGAGCCGGCGCCGGGCGAGCGCTGGGCCGAGTCGATGCGTTTCCAGTACGGCACGCCGGCCCGGCTTGAACACGGCCTCGAGGTGCGCATGAAGGAAGTCGAGGGCCACTGGCTGGTGGCGGGGCTGGCGCCGCTGGCGCTCGGACCGCCCACGGCTGGGGCGCCGCCCGGCGGCCCGAAGTCCGGCGCGAAGCCGGGCGCGAAGCCGGGCGCGAAGTCCGGCGCGAACTCGGGGACCGGCGCGCGATGATCCCGAGGCGGCTTCGGATCCCCAACGCGGGAGCGATCGCCCGGGCGTGCGCGCTCGCGTGGCTGGTCGCGGGCTGCTCGTCGGGCGGCATCGATCCGCCGCCGGACGACGAAAAGGTCGCCGACACGCCGGTGGCAGAGCCGGACTCGATGGCCGCGTGGGCCCAGCGCGCGCGCGACGGCTGGGCGAGCGGCGACTCGATGCGAGCCGATGCCGCGGGAGCGCTCGCGCGCAAGGCGTTCCAGGCCGCGTGGGCGCAGGTCTCCGATGATCTCGACGCCGTGCATCACACCACCACCTCCGAGCGGTTGCCGACGGTCGAGACCGCCGCCGCGCCGGGCCCGGGCGAGGTGAGCGCGAACCTCGCTCGCATCGGTCTCGCGGCCGACGTCGTGGTCGCGAGCGGAACGCCCACGGTGTGGCAGGTGACGGTCGCGGACCCGGTCGGCTCGTCGCAGGCGAGCACCGAGTTCTGGGCCTGGCCCGATCCGCGGACGGCGGGCGGCCCGCCGATCGTGCAGGCTCTGCCGCCGCGGGCGCCGGCGCGCACGCGCTACGGCCCCGACGCCGTCGGCGAGCTCACCACGTGGACCGCGGGCGAGGGCGCCGGCCTGGCGTCGGCATGGGGGCGGCCGCGCAGCCGAGGCGGGCTCGAGGTCGCGATCGCCGTGCGCAAGAAGGGCGACGCCGCGACCTGGGCGGTGACGTCGAACCGCGTCCTGCCGCTGGCCGCCGACACGGTCGCGTTCGAGGTTTCCGCGGGAGGCGGTCCGCCGACGCTCATCGTCATCGGCGCCGGCGAGCGGGACCCGATGTTCGACGACTGCCCCACATGCCCCCACCTCGACCGCGTGCAGCGCTATGTCTTTCGAGGCGAGACCTGGTCCCTGTCCGAGGAGCACGTGACCCCGACGCCCTACTCGGTGTTCGTCGCGTTCCTCCATGCGCTGCGCCAGGGCACGCCCGAGTCGGCGCTGCCGTACGCGGCGGGCCCGACCGTGATCGAGCAGGCGACAGGCATCGGCCTCGACCGCGCGCGCACGCCGCTGCGCGCCGCCTTGGGCACGACCGCGCGCGACCTCACGCAGCGCTACCGCACGAACGGCAGCGAAGCGGTCGAGGTCACGCTCGAGCCCGCGGGCGACCACTGGGTGGTGGCCGACGTCCGCGCCTCGCAGCTCGTCATCGAGTAGCGTCCCACCGCCCCCGCACGGTGACGTCATGATCGACAAGCCCGACCTGCCGCTGTTCGGCCTGCGCCCCTGGGCCACGAACCCGCAGCGCGAGGCCACCGACGCGCGCGCCGAGCAGCTGGTCGAGGCCGAGCCGGAGCGCGCCGCGCGGCGCCGCCGGGCCGATCGCGCG
>JBDTYW010000409.1:0-2646 GCA_040005445.1 Candidatus Eiseniibacteriota bacterium | reverse complement strand
CGACGTCGATGGCCGGTTCAACTGCCGCACGACGGACGGCGAGATCGCCTGCTTCGGCGGCCGCCTGCCGTTCTTCTCGTTCACCGGCTCGTATGGTCTGCATTACGTCAAGGGCACGCCGATCACGCTCCAGATCGACTACGATCCCCATTCGGTTTCCTTCGTCGACCCGGCCACCATCACCTACACGGTCACCTACGGCGGCACGTTCTCGAGCGGCCCGATCGCGTTCGACCACGGCAACCCGGCGGAAGATCCCCCGCACGGCGTGTGGGGCATCCTGACGCCGTCGAACGTCGGTGGTTACGTGCAGATCTTCTGGGGCCAGGACGGCCACACCTCGGCGGTCAACGCCGAGTGGTCGAACATCTGCTACGACGCCGGCCCGACGCCGGCGAACGGCACGACCTGGGGCAAGATCAAGGCCAACTACCGCTAGACAGCGTCTCCAGGCACGGTCCCGTCCCGCCCGGGCACTCCCCGGGCGGGCTCGGGGTCCGGGAGCTCTCCTCATGGCCAACATCAAAGACGTCGCGCGTGAGGCAGGGGTCTCGGTGGCCACCGTGTCCCGGGTGTTCAACGACAGCGAGCAGGTTTCCGACGAGACGCGCCAGCTGGTGCGCGATGTCGCCGGGCGCCTGAGGTACTGGCCGAACGGCGTCGCCCGCAGCCTGATCACGAACCGCACCCAAGCCCTCGGTGTCCTGTTGCCGGATCTCTACGGCGAGTTCTTCTCCGAACTCATCCGCGGCATCGATCTCGCCGCCCGAAGCGAGGGTTTTCACCTCCTGGTCTCGAGCTCGCACTCCGACACGCACGGGCTGGTGGCGGCGATGCGGTCGATGCGCGGCCGGGTGGACGGGCTCGTGATCATGGCGCCCGATTTCGACTCGGCCGCGGCGATGCACGACGCGGCCGGCGAGTTTCCGGTCGTCATTCTTGACCCGGGAGTGGGCATGGCGACCTGGGACACGATCTCGATCGCGAACCAGGACGGTGCCTCCCAGGTCGTGCGCCACCTCGTGTCGCTTGGCCATCGGCGCATCGCGACCGTCACCGGGCCCCGGCACAACATCGACGCCCAGCAGCGCATCGTGGGCTATCGCGCCGCGCTTGCCGAGGCGGGGATCGCGCACGATCCGCAGCTGGAACTCGAGGGGGACTTCACCGAGCCTTCGGGCTATCGCGCCGTCGCGCAGTTGCTCGCGATCGAGCCACGCCCGACCGCAGCGCTTTTCGGTAACGATTACATGGCGATCGGCGCGATGAGCGCGCTGTCCGAAGCGGGCCTGCGCGTGCCCGAAGATTTCGCGGTCGCCGGCTTCGATGACATCGCGATGGCCCGCTATCTCACGCCGGCCCTCACCACCGTTCATGTGGACCTGATCGAATTCGGCGCCCGCGCCGTCCGACGCCTGCTCGAGGTGAAGGATGGAGCTCCGGGCGACGTGCCACGCCACGAAGTCGTCGGAGCACAACTCGTGATCCGACGGTCATGCGGCGCACTCGAAGACCCCGGAGCGGCGTACCCGACCCACTCGGATCGCAGGAGGCGACACTCATGAAGAAGCAACTCACACCCTGGCTCGGCCTCGGGCTCCTGCTCGTGCTGGCATCCCCCGCGGCGGCGCGCCCGGACGCGATCTGGGCCCGCTCGACGAACGGCGCACCGATCACGCTCGACGGCAACATGAACGAGGCAGCCTGGGCGTTCGCCGACTCGATGATCATCCGCTTCGGCATCGACAGCGGCGTGCCGGGCAGCGGATACAAGTTCGAAGGGGGCAAGATCCCGGTCGACTCGCTGGTCGCCACGCTCAAGTTCCTGACCGTCGGCAACCAGCTCTACCTGGGCGCGCGCGTCAAGGACCAGTCGGTCGGCGGCGGCCCGACGTTCAACCGCTTCGACGGCCTCCTGATGGACCTCAAGGACCACTCGAACCCGGGCTATCCGAAGCCGGTCGCGGAATACCTCTGGTCGTGGTGGAACGATCAGCTGATCGGCACGCCGCCGCTCGGGCAGGTTCCGACGTTCTACGGTAGCTGGGGCGAGAATCCGCACGGCACGGCGCGCACCGCAGAGCAGATCGCGAACTGGGACGCGGGATACATCGTCAACGGCACGGTGAACGAGGACACGCTGCACGCATTCTCGCCGAGGACCCCGCAGCTCGACGGCGGATACACGGTCGAGATGCGGTTCAACCTGACGCCCATGGGCTACGACGTGACCCAGCCCGCCGGCGACCTTCTCGAGTGGAACATCTCGATCTACGACACGGACTGGTTCTGGCCGCTGGACGTCACCAAGTTCAGCGCGAATCGCGTGTGGTGGCAGGATCCCTGGGGCAACGTGGGCTGGTACGGCGAGGTCCGTGTCCACGCCAAGCCGAGCGTGAACGTGGCGTCCGGCCCGACGCCGGTCATCGCGCCCGAGCTCATCATCCCGAGCGCCGGCGCGCTGGCGGCTCCGGTGGTCGACGGCAACCTCAACGACCCGGTCTGGGCGTCCGCCCCGAGTCTCGACATTCGTTACGGGGACGACGCGCTGCGCGACAGCTACCCGAGCGTGGCGAAGTTCCGCTCGGGTCAGTTCCAGCCGACGATCAACGGCGGCGTCGCATTCGTCGCCGATCCCGGCGACGC
>JBDTYW010000408.1:0-2651 GCA_040005445.1 Candidatus Eiseniibacteriota bacterium | reverse complement strand
GATCCAGCGCCCCGTGACCGCGTGATTGCGCAGCGTCCACGGCAGCACGCAGAACAGGAGCCCGAGCACGAGCAGTGCCGCATCGAGCCCGCGCCGCGCCAACGGGCGGGGTGCGAGCCCGACGAGCCCGAGCGCGAGCACGGCGGCGAGCGGCAGCGCGGTCGGCCGGGCCAGCGCCGCAAGCCCGAGCCCCGCGCCGGCCGCCAGGGCGAGCGCCGCGCCGCCGCGCGCGAACGTGCGTACCGCGAGCAGCAGCGCCGCGGCGGTCAGCAGGATTGTCAGCGTCTCGGTGCCGAGCGTGGTCGAGAGGAACGCCAGAGTCGGCCAGAGCGCGACCAGCGGCGCGGTCAGGAGCGCGGCCGGGCCGCCGAGCGTTTCGCGCGCCAGGCGTGAGGCCAGCGGCACGGTGAGCGCCGAGAGCGCGATCTGGAGCAGCAGCGAAAGCACGTAGTGCGGGCCAAAGACGGCGTAGACCGCCGCCGTCAGCGCGGGCATGAGCGGGGGGCGGAAGGTCGTGGGGTAGAGCGCGTCCTCGAGCCCGAGCGTGAAACCCCGCCCGGCCGCAAGGTGCGCGGCCAGGCGGTGGTAGTCCACGCTGTCGGAGTAGGGCCCGACATCCCGGCCCGGACCGAGCAGGAGCCAAAGGACGCGCGTGACCAGCGCGACCGCCGCCCAGAACCACGGCGAGCGCAGCCAGCGCGCGAGGCGCGGCGGCGTCGCCATCGCGGGCGCGGTCAGGCGAGCAGGGCGGGTAGCGCGCGCTGGATCGGCGAGCTCACCGCGGCCCGGCCGGCCGGGTCGATGTACATGTCGATCTCGGAGCGCACGCCGAATGCCGACTGGTAGACGCCGGGCTCGATCGAGAAGCCGGTGTCGGGGATCAGCATGCGCTCGTCGCGGGTCTCGAGGTTGTCGATGTTCGCGCCGTTGCCGTGGGTCTCGAGGCCGATCGAGTGCCCCGTGCGGTGGATGAAGTAGCGCTCGAGCCCCGCCGCCTGCACGACCGCGCGGGTCGCGTCGTCGACGTCGGCGCCGCGAATCGCCTCGCCCCGGGCGCAGCCCTCCTCGACGTATCGGATCCCGGTGTCGCGCGCGCCCATCACCACGTCCCACACGCGCCGGACGTCTCCAGGCACGTCCTTGCCCACGAACGCCATCCACGTGATGTCGGCATACACGGAGTCCGCGCCCTTCTCCTTCGCCCACAAATCGAGCAGCAGCACGTCGCCCTCGCCCACTGGCCCCGAGTTCTCCGGCGTCAGCTCGAAGTGCGGATTGCCGGCGTGGCTGTTGCGCGCGACGATCGGAGGGCCGTTCGTGACCAGGCCCCGCGCCTCGTATTCGGCGACCATGCGACGCTGGAGCTCGATCTCGGCGATCGTGCCGCCGGCCTGGATCGCGTCACGCACCCAGCCGTGGGCGAGCGTCGCGATCTCGCCCAGGTGCTGCCCGGCGCGCACGTGCGAGGCGCGGCCTTCGGCGCCCCAGCGCGCCTCGAACACCTGCACGAGGTCGGCCGAGGAGACGACCGCCACGCCCATCGAGCGCACCAGTTCAATCGTGCCCGCGTCGACGCGCGCGACGTAGGGGATCGCGTTGCCGGCGGAGTACTCCATTGCGACGGTCTTGTGGCCCTTGAGCATCGCGGACAGGGTGGCCTCGAGATCGCGCCAGCCGACGAACGCGGTCTTGAGGCCGGGCAGGTCCTCGAACACGTGTGCCTCGATCGCCGAGTGCAGCCAGCGCGGCTCCCCCTCCGCGGGGATCAGGCCGAACCAGCGCCGCGTGGTGTGGCGATCGTCCGCGATGCCGGCAACCCGGTTCGCGATCGGATTCATGTGGCGAAAGTCGTAGAGGAGCCACGCGTCGATGCCGCGCTCCTTCAGCGCGGACTGCAGCGCGGGTACGTTCATCCGTGGAACCTCCGGGTGAGCGGGACGGGACTCAGTGCGAGGCGCCGCGCCCCATGGGGCCGAGGCCGAGTCGTTCGGGCCCGGCATAGACGTTGTAATCCTCGCCGCGCAGGAAGCCGAGCAGCGTCATGTTCGCCTCGTGCGCGAGTTCGATCGCCAGGCTCGTCGGCGCCGACACCGCGGCGACCGCGGGGATGCCGGCGAGCCACGCCTTTTGCACGATCTCGAAGCCGACGCGGCCCGAGACCAGCAGCAGGCGCTCGGACAGCGGCCAGTCGCCGAGCAGGAGCCGCCCACCCACGATCTTGTCGACTGCGTTGTGGCGGCCCACGTCCTCGGCGGTGGCGACGAGCGTGCCGTCGAACTTGAACAGCCCCGCGCCGTGCAGGCCGCCGGTGCGCTCGAACGTGACCTGCGCCATGCGCAGGGCGGGCACGAGCCGCGGCAACGCGTCGGCCGCGATGGTCGCGCCGTCGGGCAGCACGGGCGCCTGCTGGCGGACCTCGTCGATCGACGCCTTGCCGCAAATGCCGCACGAGCTCGTGACGTAGAACGCGCGGCGCCCGCGCTCGTGCGGATCGGGCACGCCCTCGGCGAGGGCGACCTCGACCACGTTGCCGCGCGCGCTGTCGGGTACGTCGGTGCAATGGCGGACAGACTCGATGTCCTCGGGGCCGCGGATCAGACCCTCGGTCAGCAGGAAACCGGCGGCGAGCGACCAATCGTCGCCCGGCGTGC
>JBDTYW010000407.1:0-2665 GCA_040005445.1 Candidatus Eiseniibacteriota bacterium | reverse complement strand
CATGACACTCATCTCAACCATCCTCCGAGTGCTTACTCGGACAGCCACCTAGGCGGCGTTCACCCCTCGAGGTCCACGATCTCGCGTGCCGCGAACGCCGCGTCGATCAGCGTCTCGTAGTCGTGCACACGGCGCTCGCCCTCGAGCGCGTCGCCCGGCAGCACGCGCGTCGCCGGGTGGCGGGGCGCGAACAGAGCGCAGCAATCGTCGAACGGCAGGATCGAGGTCTCGAACGAGCCGATGCGCTTGGCGTACGCGATGATCTCGTTCTTGTCGAACGTCAGGAGCGGGCGCAGCACCGGCATTTCGATCGCGCGCTCGATCGTGCCGAGGTTGGTCACGGTCTGGCTCGCGACCTGCCCCAGGTTCTCGCCGGTCGCGATCGCGGCCGAGTCCTCGCTGCGCGCCACGCGCTCGGCGAGGCGGGCCATCGCGCGGCGGTAGATCACGATCATCAGCCGCGGCGGCACCGCGCCCCGGCACGCCTCCTGGAACGCGGCGAACGGGATCACGGTCACGCGCATCCCGCCCTGCGCTCGGCCGAGCTGGCGCGCGAGCTCGAGCACCTTCTGCTTCGTGCCGTCGCCGGTGTACGGAAACGCGTGGAAGTACACCGCGTTCAGCCGGCAGCCGCGCTTCTGGCACAGCCAGCCGGCGACCGGCGAGTCGATGCCGCCCGAGAGCAGCAGCGTCACGTTGCCGCTCACGCCCACGGGCAGGCCGCCCGGCCCGCGCGCCGAGTGCGCGCTGACAAACGAGAGCTCGGGTCCGATCTCGACCACGAGCGTGAGGTCGGGATCCTTCACGTCCACGGTCAGCCCGCTCGCCATGCGCGCGGCGTGGCCGACCATGTCGTTCATCTCCGCCGAGCCGTGCGCGAAGTGCTTGTCCGACCGCCGCGCCGCCACCTTGAACGTGCGCGCGCCGGTGTCGCGCGCCGCGCTCACGAGTGCGCCGGCGCCGCGCGCGGCGATGCGAAGGAGATCCTTCGGCACCGACACCGCGAGGCTCGCCGACGACGCGCCGAATACGCCGAGCACCGTCGGCAGCGCGTCCTCGAGGCGCCGCGCGGCCACGGCGGCCGACGGCGCGCCGGGCTCGGGCTCGATCAGGAGCCGCGCGTGGTGCCGGCGCACACGCAGGCCATGCATGCCCGCGCCGTGCAGCGCGCGCTGCACGTTCTTGACCAGCACGTCCTCGAACAGGCGGCGGTTCTCGCCCTTGAGGAAGATCTCCGAGTAGCGCACGACGATCGCGTCGTAGGGAGCAAACTCGGGCGGGGGCGTGAAGCGCCCCTGCGGCTGCGGGAGGATCGTGGACACGTTCGCCTCAGGCCTGCGCGGCCGCGCGCAGGCGGGGCAGGTGGGCGGCGAGCGCCTCGAGCGCGGCGTCGACGTGCTCGGCCGTGGTCGCCCGGCCGAACGAGAAGCGCAGGCACGCGCCGCTGTCCGCGCTCAAGCCCATCGCGGCCAACACGTGCGAGAGGCTCCGGTCGCCGGCGTGGCAGGCCGACCCGGCCGACGCCATGACGCCGGCTTCCTCGAGCGCATGCAGCAGCGGCTCGGCGGGCGCGCCCGGAATGCGCACGTTCACGATCCAGGGAGCACGGCGTTCGTAGGGTGAGGCATCGTCGCGCGCTCCGTTGAGCGCGGCGTCGGGCACGCGCGCGGCAAGCCCCTCGAGGAAGCGCGTCGCCAGGCGTGCGTAGCGCTCGAGGTCCTCGGCGGACGTCGCCGCCGACAGCCGCGCGGCCTCGGCCAGGCCGACGATGCCCGGCACGTTGTGCGTGCCCGAGCGCAGGCCGGACTCCTGCCCGCCCCCGGTGACGAGCGCCGACAGGTGTGTGCCCGGGCGCACGAACAGCGCGCCCACGCCCTTCGGTCCGTAGATCTTGTGGCCCGCGATCGAGACCAGGTCCACGTCCGGCCAGCGCGTGAACGTGACCGGGAAGCGGGCGAACGACTGTACCGCGTCGACGTGCACGAGCGTGCGCGCGTTCGCGGCCTTGACCGCGCGCGACAGGGCGGCGATCGGCTGGACGGCACCGGTCTCGTTGTTGACGTGCATGATCGAGACCAGCGCGGTCGTGGCATCGATCGCCTCGGCCACCGCGGCCTGGCCCACGCGGCCTTCCGCGTCCACTCCCACGGTGCGCACCTCGACGCCGGCGGCGGCCAGCGCGCGCGCGGTCTCGAGCACGGCGGGGTGCTCGACCGCGGAAATCACGAGCGAGCGTGGGCGCTGCGACGGGCGGGCGAACACCCCGCGCAGGGCGAGCACGTCGGCCTCGGTCCCCCCGGCGGTGAACACCACCCCCGTGGGCGGGACGCCGACCAGGTCGCCGAGCGTCCGGCGGGCCCGCAGGACTCCGTCCGAGGCGGCGAGCCCGACCCGATGGACGGACGAGGGATTGCCGAAGTGCTCCGTGAAGTAGGGGAGCATGGCTTCGAGGACCTCCGGGCGGACCGGGGTCGTGGCGGCGTGGTCGAGATAGATCATGGTCCGCCCAAAATAAGCCGCGTGGGCCCGCTCGCGCAAGCCGACCGGCGACCCCGGGCAGCTTGACAATCCCCTTTTCTTTTCATAAGTTACGGCCCACACGAGGGGGGAAAGCATGATCCGCAGCATGACCGGCTACGGAGCGGCCGAACTGGGGACCGAGCAG
>JBDTYW010000406.1:0-2670 GCA_040005445.1 Candidatus Eiseniibacteriota bacterium | reverse complement strand
ACCGAGGCCCGGCGCCGCCTCGGCGCGCTGGCCGCGCGCGGCCTGCCCGAGGCCGAGCGCGCGCTCGAGCACGGCACCGAGCTCGCGGATCTGCTGCGTCACTTCGTCGAGCGTCGCTTCGAGTCGCCGCGCCCCGGCTACACGACGGGCGAGCTCGCGCGCCACCTCGCGACGCGCGCCGGCCTTACGCCTGCGGACGTGGCGGGGCTCAAGGGCATCCTCGACGCCTGCGACCTGACGAAGTTCGCGCGGAGGCCCTACGATTCGGCGCGCGCGCACGAGGCCGAGACGCTGGCCGCCCGCTTGATCGACGTGTGGGCCGCGCCCGATCCGCCCAGCGCCGCGGCCGCGGCGGCGCCGTCCGCGAAGCCGGGAGGGCCGCGATGAGGTGGTTCCTGCCGGGGTTCCTCCTGCTCTTCCCCGCGCTCATCGCCCTCTATTTCCTGCGCAAGCGGAGCGGGGCGGACGCGCCGGCCGCACTCGGGTTCTCCACCGTGGGCTGGCTGCCGACGCGCGGGCGGGACCGCACGCGCCTCGTGCTCCATGCGCTCTATGTGCTCGCGATCGGGCTCGTCACGCTCGCGCTCGCGCGGCCGCAGAAGGGTCTGCGCGAGAACGAGCTGTCCGGGCGCGGCGTCGACATCGTACTCGCGCTCGACGTCTCGACCTCGATGCGCGCCGAGGACTTCCAGCCCGACAACCGCCTGTACGTCGCGAAGCAGGTGGCACAGGTGTTCGTCGGCCAGCGGCCCCATGACCGCCTCGGCCTCGTGATCTTTGCGGGCACCGCGGTGACGCAGTGCCCGCTCACGCTCAATCACGCCGTACTCACGGACCTGCTCCAGCGCGTCGACTTCGGCATGGTGGAGGACGGCACGGCGATCGGGCAGGGCCTCGCCACCGCGCTCAACCGCCTGCGCCAGAGCCGTGCCAAGAGCAAGGTCGTGATCCTCCTCACCGACGGCGACAACAACCGCGGGGCGATCGATCCGGCGACCGCCGCCGACCTCGCGCGCGCGCTCGGCGTGCGCGTGTACACGATCGGCGTCGGCACGAGCGGCATCGCGCCGATGCCGGTCGACGATCCCGCGTTCGGCCGGCGCTACGTGATGCAGCCCGTGGTGATCGACGAGACCACGCTGCGCTCGATCGCCTCACGCACCGGCGGTCGCTACTTCCGCGCGAAGGACAGCCAGGCTTTGGCCGCTATCTATCGCCAGATCGACCAGATGGAGAAGTCCGACCTGACGAGCGCCGCCTACTCGGACTGGCGCGATCGCGGGCCCGACCTCGCCGGACTGGCCGCACTCCTGCTCGCGGTCGGGTTTGCCCTGTCCCTGACCACCTGGGCGAGGGTGCCATGATCCGCTGGACGCATCCGGAATGGCTGCTCGCGGGACTCCTGCTCGTGATCGTGCTCTCGCTCATGTTCTGGCGCTACGAGCGCCGCCGCCGCCGCGTGCTCGCCGCGTTCGCGGGCAAACTCGCGCTCGGCCTGGCGCATGCCGAGCCCGCGATCCAGCGCCACGTGCGCTGGGGCCTGCGCCTGCTCGCGCTGGCGATGCTCGTCGTCGCCGCCGCCGGTCCGCGCTGGGGCGAGGAGGTCGTGCGCGTCAGCTCGCAGGGGTCGGACGTGGTGCTGGTGTTCGACGTGTCTGCGAGCATGGACGCGCGCGACGTGCCACCGACCCGGCTCGAGGAGGCGCGGCGCGAGGCGCTCGCACTGCTCGACGGCCTCGAGGGCGACCGCGTCGGCGTGGTCGCGTTCGCCGGCGACGCGGTCGCGCTCACCCCGCTGACGCTCGACCTTTCGGCGGTCCGGCTGCTGGTCGAGACGCTGTCGACGGACGTGGTGTCGACGCCGGGGTCGGATGTCGGGCGCGGGCTCAAGACTGCGCTGCGCGTCCTGCCCGAGGGCGATGCCGGAGAGCAGGCGGTGATCTTGTTCACGGACGGGGAAGACCTCGAGGGCGGGCTGGCGAGCGCCGGTGCGGCCGTCCAGCAACGCGGCGTACGGGTGTTCGCGGTCGGCGTCGGCACGCCGGCGGGCGAGACCATTCCCGTGCTCGATGCGCGCGACCACCAGGTCGGGGTCAAGATCGACGCCTCCGGGCAGCCGGTGGTCAGCCGCCTCGACGCCCCCGCGCTCGAGGCGCTCGCGCGCCGCACGCACGGGCGCTACTTCGCGGCGAATCATCCCGGCGGCGAGGTCGGGGCGCTCAAGGCGGCGCTCGGCGGCGTCGCCCGCGGCGCGCGCGAGGGCCGGCTGGGCTCGCGCCCGATCGAGCGCTTCCACTGGTTTGCGCTCGCCGCGTGGCTCGCGCTCGTGGCTTCGTGGATGCTGCCGGAGCGGCGTTCGGTTTCGTTCCCGCGTCCGGGGCGCGGCGCGCGCGCCGCCGCGATCGCGCTCGCGCTCGTGTTCGGCGCCGCTCGCGCGCAGGCGGCGAGTCCTCTGGTTGAGGGCAATCGGCTGTACGCGAAGGGCGACTTTAAAGGCGCCGCGCGCGTCTACCAGGCGGCGATCAAGCAGCGCGGCGAGGACCCGGCGCTGCTCACGAACCTCGGGGCGGCGCTCTACCGATCGGGCGACTTCAAGGGCGCGCAGGATGCGTTCGGCCGCGTTCGCGCGAGAGATTCCGTGGCCCAGGGGCTCGCGGCCTATGGCAAGGG
>JBDTYW010000405.1:0-2673 GCA_040005445.1 Candidatus Eiseniibacteriota bacterium | reverse complement strand
AACAGCGGCGCGAGCGACATCACGAGCGTGGCGCGGCCCGGGCCGAGGTTCACGATCGAGACGAAGCCGTTCCCGTCGCCGAAGATGAAGCCCACGACCCCGCTCAGCGCGAGCACGCCGAGTTGGAACGGCGTGGCCCACGTTGGCCATGCGCTCCCGTGGGTCACCAGCAGGGCGATCATCAGCAGGACCAGCCCGAACGCAAGACGCAGACGATTCAGCGGCTTTGGTCCGAGGCGCGCGGCGGCGGCGGCAAAGAAGCTCGCGCCGCTCGCCCAGCACACCGCGGTGCCGAGGGCAGCCAGTTGTCCGGCGAACGGCATGGGACCTCCCGGGGGCCACTCTATCCGGCTCCGGCCGCGCGCGCCACGGCCGAGGCGACTCGCACAGCGCGGACCGGCTCGCGCATCCTACCGGGGTCGCGACACGCCCCTTTTTCCTCCGAACCCCTGCCTCTGGAGCCCGCATGTCGAGCCTGTTCACACCCCTGACCCAGCGCGCGGTCACGTTCCGGAACCGCGTCTTCGTCTCGCCCATGTGCCAGTACTCGAGCGTCGACGGCCTGCCGACCGACTGGCATCTCGTCCACCTCGGAAGCCGCGCGGTCGGCGGTGCAGGGCTGGTCATGGTCGAGGCCACGGGCGTCTCGCCCGAGGGGCGAATCTCGCCGGGGGACAGCGGCCTGTGGTCCGACGCGCACGCCACCGCGTTCGCCCCGATCACGGCGTTTCTCACCGGCCAGGGTTCCGTGCCCGGGATCCAGCTCGCGCACGCGGGGCGCAAGGCCTCGACGGAGGCTCCGTGGGACGGCGGCGGCCTGATCCCCCTCACGGACTCGCGCGGATGGACGCCGCTCGCGCCGAGCGCGATCCCGTTCCACGACGATGATCCCGCACCGCATGCGCTCGATGCCCGGGGGCTCGACGAGGTCGAGGCGCAGTTCGTGCGCGGAGCCCGCCTCGCGCTCGCCGCGGGCTTCCGCGTGATCGAGATCCACATGGCTCACGGCTACCTTCTGAACGAGTTCCTCTCCCCGCTCTCGAACCAGCGCACGGACGAGTACGGCGGCGACCGCGAGGGCCGCATGCGCTTCCCGCTGCGCGTCACGCGCGCCGCGCGCGCGGCGTGGCCCGACGACCTGCCGCTGTTCGTGCGCATCTCGGCGAGCGACTGGGCGGAGGGCGGCTGGACGATCGACGACTCCGTGGACCTCGCCCGCCGCCTGAAGGCCGAGGGCGTGGACCTCGTCGACTGCTCGAGCGGCGGGCTCGTCCCGCACGCGAAGATCGCCACCGGCCCCGGCTACCAGGTGCCGTTCGCGCGCAGGGTCCGCGCCGAGGCGGGCGTCGCGACGGGCGCGGTCGGGCTGATCACCGAGCCCGCTCAGGCCGAGGAGATCCTCGCCTCGGGCGCCGCCGACGCCGTCTTCCTCGCGCGCCGCCTGCTGTCGGATCCGTACTGGCCGCTGCACGCGGCCGAGGCGCTCGGCGTCGAGGTGGCCTGGCCGCGGCAATACCGGCGAGCCCGGCCGGTGCCCGCTCCCGCGGCGCGCTAGGCGCCCGCCTTCACGCCGGCGTACATCGCGAGCGCAAGCGCGCGCTGCTCCTCGTGCACGACGATGCGCTCGGAGTAGTCCCCCGCCAGGCGCGCGCGCGCGGCCGCATCCGCCCTCCATGGGCGGTGCACCCAGCGCGCCGGCGCGGCCGCCAGCTCGGGCACCCAGCGTTTGACGTATTCTCCCGCCGGATCGAATTTCTCGCCCTGCAGCCAGGGGTTGAATATGCGGAAGTACGGCTGCGCATCCGTGCCCGTCCCCGCGGCCCACTGCCACCCGCCGTTGTTGTTCGCAAGATCGCCGTCCACCAGGTGATTCATGAAGTGGCGCTCGCCCTCGCGCCAGTCGATCAAGAGGTCCTTGGTCAGGAACGACGCCACGATCATGCGCACGCGGTTGTGCATGAACCCGGTCGAAGCCAGCTCGCGCATGCCCGCGTCGACCATCGGATAGCCCGTGCGGCCCTGTTTCCAGGCCTCGAGGTGAGCCGGATCGCCCTCCCACTCGAGCGCGTCGTACTCGCGGCGGAAGCACCCCGTCTCGCAGCGCGGAAAGTGATGGAGGACGTGCGCGTAGAAATCCCGCCAGCGCAATTCGGCGACGAACTTCTTCGCCGCGGCGTCGAGCCGCCCGTCCTCGCGCGCCGCGGCGAGCGCGGCGTGCGCGACCGTGCGCACCGAGATCGTGCCGAACTTGAGATCCGCCGAGAGGTGCGAGACCGCATCGGCCGCGGGCCGGTCGCGCTCGCTGTCGTAGCGCGCGAGGCCATGCTCGAGGAACCGCGCGAGCCGCGCGTGCGCCGCCGCTGCACCGGCGGGCCAGGGCTCGACCGTTGGTTCATCGAACCCGAGTTCATGCAGCATCGCGATGCGGCGCGCCGCCAGCTCGTGCCCGGCGGCGAAGCGCGTCACCGGCTCGACGGGGCCGGGCAACCCGGCCGCGAGAGGCAGCGCCTCGCACGCCCGGCGGAACGGCGAGTAGACGACATACGGGTCCCCTGCCTGGTTCGTCACCACGCCGGGGGGCACCAGTAGCCGGTCGTGGAAGCGCCGCACGATCACGCCCGCGTTGTGGAGCACGCGTTCGACGGCGTCGTCCCGAATGCGCAACGCGGGTTC
>JBDTYW010000404.1:0-2674 GCA_040005445.1 Candidatus Eiseniibacteriota bacterium | reverse complement strand
CGGATGCCGAGTGCGTGCAGGCGGGGCGCGGTCTTCGCGCCGACGCCCCACAGGCGCTCGATCGGCAGCGGGTGGAGGAAGGGGAGCACGTCCGCGCGCTCGAGCAAGATCAGCCCGTCGGGCTTGCCGTGATCCGACGCGAGCTTCGCGACGAACTTGGACGGCGCGATGCCGACCGACGCGGTGAGCCGTGTCGCTTCCTTGATCGCGTCCTTGATCCGGCGGCCGAGCTCGAGCGGCGGGCCGAAGTGCCGCTCCTCGCCGGTGACGTCGAGGAAGCCCTCGTCGAGCGAGATGGTCTCGACGGCGGGGGAGAACGCATCGAGGATCGCGAACACCTGGCGCGAGACCTCGGCGTACTTGCCGGACTCGCCGGGGACGCGCACCAGGTGCGGGCACAGGCGCACGGCCTTTGCCATCGGCATGGCCGAGTGGATGCCGTACTTGCGGGCCTCGTAGGACGCGGCTGCGACCACCCCCCGCTGGTCCGGGGCGCCCCCGACCACGACCGGCTTGCCGGCGAGGGAGGGATCGTCGCGGATCTCGACCGAGGCGTAGAACGCGTCCATGTCGACGTGGGCGATGCGGCGCGGGGCGTCGGGAGCCATGGCGGTCGAGCGTAGCACAGCGGTCGCACACTCCCGCCCGAGTGCGGCAGTCCCGACACACCCGCGCTGGCGTCCCCGCCCCGCTGCGGCGGGCAAGTCGCGCCCCGGCGCGGAGAAGCGGCGATCGGCCCCGGTTCGGCACGACCCGTGCTCAGGGTAGGCACAGGACCCCCAACGAGGAGACCCTTCCATGAAGCGAACGCTGACCACGCTGGCCCTGCTCCTGACGGCGGCGCCGGTTCTCGCCCAGGGCGCACCCACGATGACCACGTCCGGATCCCACGAGGTCCCGGGAGCCGGCTGGACGCGCTCGGACGTGCGCCGCTACTGGCCCGAGGACCGGCGGCGCCACTCGCGCAACGAGCGGCGCGATCGCGCCGTCAACGGCTGGTTCGAAGTGCGGGGCGGTTTCTATGACGCGCAGGACGTGACGGCGAACGACTGGACCATCGGCATGAAGGTGACCGGTCGCGTCGCTCCGTCCATCCAAGCGGGCATCGCGACCGACCTGCACCGCCGCTCCGAGGCGCAGCGCACCATCACCTCGCAGTACGTCGACGCGACGGGTCATACCGTGACCACGACCAGCACGACCGCGGAGGCCGAATCGAACCTGCTTCCGCTCATGGGCGTGCTCGAGTTCCACATGCCCGCCCCCGGACTCGACCCGTACTTCGGGGCGGCCGCGGGATGGGAGTTCCTGAACGTGCGTGTCCGCGACTTCGGGAGCGGGATCGGGGGCGAGGCGAACTACGACGGGCCCGGCTACCAGTTGTTCGGCGGCGTCGGATTGCCGCTCGGACCGCGCGCGCGGCTCACCGGCGAGGCGTACTGGAACGGCGCGACCGTCAAGCGCAACGTGATCGATTCGAACTCGGGCTACCTGGTCGAGGAGCGCGTGAATGTCGACGGCGGCGGGGCGAGAGTCGGGCTCGGTTTCGCGTTCTAGGGATTCGCCGCGCGGGAAACACGAACGGGGCGCCCCGGCGGCGCCCCGTTTCGGTTATCCAGAAAGACATCGGGCGCGGCCACCGGGGGACGGTGGACCGCGCCCAGGAAGCGCGGGGCTCCTCTCGAGCCCGCGCCCCTTCCAGCCCTGGGGCCTACGACGACAGCTTCGAGAGGATCTCGTCGCTCAGGCGGCCGTTCGCAGGCATCTTGTTCGCCTTCTGCCAGGCGCGCAGCGCGGCCTGAGTCGGCTTGTTCATGATGCCCGTGGCCTCGCCCTTGTAATAGCCGCCCTTGGCGAGACCTTCCTGCGCGGCCTTGATCTGGTCCTTCGTCCACGCGGCGTGGCGGGCCACGGCCGGCTTCGCCGCCTTGGTCGCCTTCGGGGTGGCCTTCATCTTCGCCGGCGCAGCGGCCGGCGTGGCAGTCGGCGTGGCGGCCGGCGCAGCCGCCGGCTTCGAGTTCTGCGCGAATGCGGGGACCATCGTCAGGGCGAGAAACGCCGCGGTCGAGGCGAGCGTACGAATCGACTTGTTCATGGTGGTGGGCCTCCTGGTGCTGCAGTGCGTTGCGGTGTCCGGTGCGTCCTTCCGGGTGGCGCGGCTTCGGCCGACCAGGCTCATCAGCCGCGCTCGCAGGAGAGACAAGGCATGCGCCGTGCCGGAGCGCACGCAGCCCGTCCCGGGCGCGGTCGCCCAACCGGTCCGACGGGGCACGCGTATGCATTCGGCGCGGGCGACGTCGCGTTTGTGAAGTCGGATCGAAGGCCGGAGCGGGGCTCGACTGGGGGGCGCGCTGGACACTTTGTCCCGCGGTGCGCAGGACAAGATGTCCCGCGGTCAGCCGCGCGTATGCGTGTCGGGGAGCGTCCACCTCTGCGCCATGCGCGAGAGCGTGCGGCGCGAGATGCCGAGGACCTTCGCCGCCTCGTCGCGGTTGCCGCGCACCGCCTCGAGCACGCGGAGCACGTGCAGGCGCTCGACCTCCTCGAGCGTTTCGAGTAAGGCAGGGTCGGGTCCCTGCCCAGCGATCACGGGGGCCGGCCGGGCGGGCGCGCCGCGCACCTCGGGCGGCAGGTCGTCCACGGTGACCACGTCGTGCTTGGCGAATACCACCGC
>JBDTYW010000403.1:0-2697 GCA_040005445.1 Candidatus Eiseniibacteriota bacterium | reverse complement strand
CCAGCACCCTGTTGGCCATCATGGGCCGCATGGCCGCCTACACCGGCCAGCCCGTGACCTGGGACCAAGCCCTCAATAGCACCGAGTCCCTCGCCCCCAAAGCCTACGCCTGGGGCGAAGCCGCGTTGCGGGCGCGCCGGCTGCACCTCGTGTTCGCCGCCCTGCTGGGCGCCGCGGTGCTGGTCGCGCGCGCGGTCCTCACGCGCACGGTCTAGCCGGCGGCCCCCCGCCGCGCCATTGCGAGCATGCCCCGGGGCATGCTGCGCGGCGCTCCGAGACGCCCATTAGCCGGCCTCGACCAGCTCGACGGTCGCGCCCGGAGGCTCGTCGATCGCGTGCGCGAGCGACCACGACGCGTCCTCGAGATAGCGCCGCGCCGGCACATCCCGCCCGAGCGCCGCGAGCGCGACCCCGACCACGAGCGACAGTCGCCCGGACAGTACGGTGTCGGGCGGCGGCTGGTACAGGCGAAGCGCCCGCTCGGCAATGAGCAGCGCTCGGTAGGGCTGACCTTCGTGTAGCAACTTCCAGCAGTGGCGGACGAGTTCATCGCCGAGAGCAGCCATGGCGTTCTCCCGTGGGGGACGATGGTGCACGGTCATGCCATGGGTCCGCGGCCCAGGACAGGGATTGGACGGGCGGAGGGGGAACTGCAAGGGGCGGGCCAACGCGCGACCCGGAGAGAGTCGCGCTTCTGCGTGGAGCTGCCCGCCGGCCGGGCGCCCGGATCGTCGCATCCGCGACAACGGCTGTTGACGGTTCGTCGCGCGCGCGGACCCTGCGCGGCGAGAGAGGCGCCGCCCGCTCATCGGCCGGCGCGGTCCCAGGCCCCCTCTTCCTCGCCCACCAGGTCCGGCGGGTCGCTCACCAGCGCCCTCAGGATCTCGTCCATCGTGATCACGTCGAGCAGGTTGTGGTGGAACACCGGGATCATCCGGTGCGCCGCGCCGTACTTGACGAAGTCGTGGTAGAGGTCGGGGATCTCCGAGCCCGGCACGTCGCCGACGCGGCGACGGCGGCACACGTGCTGCTCGATCGTCACCAGTCGGCAGTTCGGCAGCACGCCCGCCCAGCGACGGCGCGCATGGTGCACGAGGTCGACATGACACCCGGGCCGCGTGAACGGAACCTTGTGCAACGCGGCGCGGTCGGCGAGGAACGGCACGTCGTAGGACTTGCCGTTGTAGGTCACGATGGTCTCGAACCCCGCGAGGTGGCGGGCGAGCTCGTCGACCAGCGCGGCCTCCTCCGCATAGTCGCGCGCGAAGTACTGGCGCACCACGTAGTCCGTGCCGTTCCAGTGCATCGTCCCCGCGAGGAATACCGGCGCGTTCGACAGCCCGCAGGTCTCGAGATCGAAGAACGCGGTATTCGCAGCGCCCCTCTCGGCGAATGCGTCGAGCTCGTCGTGCAGGCGCAGGCGTTGCGAGAGCTTTGCCGGGTAGCGGCCCCACTTCTTGAGCGGCTTCTCGATCTCAGAGCGCAGACGCTCGTGCAGGTAGACCTTGCCGTAGGAGTTCTCGATCACCCTGCCGGGGAGGAAGCTCTCGACGCCGACCTCCTCGCGCGCGAGTTCGCCGGGGGCAAGGGTCGGCGTCCCGCGCGGGACCGACGGGCCCGGCTCGAGCGCCGCCTGCGTCCGCCGCTCCGCGAGCCGCGAGAGAGCTCGCGACAGCGCCTCGCCGCGCCCGCTCACGCGCGCACCGGAAGTGGCCCGGTCGGCCCCGGCGGGGCGGCCGGCCCTGCCGCGGGCCCGAGCAACTCCGCGAGCAACGCGCGCGCGGCACGCTTGGACGGCATCGGCCAGCCGTTCGACAGGTCCGGGTCCTGCTGCTGCGGCGGCCGCAGGATTGGCAGGCCGACGCACGAGGGGCAACCGTCGTCGCACGGGCAGTCGTCGATCAGCGCGCGGCAGGCGGCGAGCAGTTCCTCGAAGCGGTGGTACGCCTGCTCGGCAAAGCCCAGCCCGCCCGGGTAACGATCGAACACGAACAGCCCCTGCATACCCAGGTTCTTGCTGTCGAGCACCGCGCCCACGTCCGACGGATCGCACATCGCGAACAGCGGCATGAGCGTGACCACGAGGTTTCGAACCCCGGAGAGCGCCTCGGCCGGCGCGTGCCCCCCTGCCTTGACCGCGGCGCGCGCAGTCGCGGGCGGCGTCCACCACAGCGACACCGTGTCGAGCGTCAGCCGCGGCAAGTCGAGCGCCTTGTAGCCGATCGAATCCAGCGAGTGGAAGCGCACCTTCTTCATGCCGATCGTGCTCCACGACACGGTCGCCTCGCCGAACGCGATCTCCGAGCCGAGCGCCGGCCGCGTGCGCGCCGCCTCGCGCGTGACGATGTTCTGGTCGAGTACGGGCTGAGTGTAGTAGTCAACCTCGCGCGGTTCGCACTCGGCGACCTTCATCTCGAGGTCGAGCTTGCGTACGTAGAACGAGCGGCCCTCGTGCAGGTAGATCGCCTCGGGGTAGACCAGTTCGGGCGCGGAGATGGCGTCGACCGTTCCGAGCACGGTGTTCTCGCGCGTGGCGTCGACGATCGTGAATGTGTTGTCGGCAATCGTGCGCAGGTTGATGCGCGCCGCCGGGTAGTCGGTCGAGGCCCAAAACCAGCGCCCGTCGATCGCGCGCACCTGCTCGTCCTCGGCGAGCGCGTCGAGCAGCTCGCGCGACTGCGGGCCGAACAGGGCCTC
>JBDTYW010000402.1:0-2719 GCA_040005445.1 Candidatus Eiseniibacteriota bacterium | reverse complement strand
GGTGGTGTGGGAGGGGAGTAGCGGGGCGAACCCGCTACCCCCTATCCCGATTCGGTGCGGGGACGGCCGACTAGCGGGTGGGCGCCGCGCTGCGGTAGAGCGCCTTGACGCGGCCCCAGGTCGTGCTCCCGTCCCCGGCCGCGACCGGCGTGATCGCCGCGCCCTCGGGCGCACGGGGTCCCTTGTCGAGCCCCGGGGGGGCGACCACTTCCGTGCGCCGCAGGCCGGGGGGCAGATCGTCGATGACGGCGTCGAACTGGAGTAGCACGGCCTTGAGATCGGCGCGCGCGACCGAGATCACGAGGCTCGGGTGCTCGACCGTGTATATCGGGTCCCACTGGAACTCGCCGCCGTCGAAGTGGAGATCAACGATCGTGTCCTCACCGATGCGGTGGCAGTTCTTGACCGTCACGTCGCTGCGCCGGACTCGTGTGCCGAGCGCGAGCACGATCACCGAGTTCTTCTCCCAGTCGATCGCCGGCGCGGGCTCGCGTCCGACGACCTGTTGGTTCGCAACCCAGTTGTCCATCGCGGCGTCCCAGCCGCGCGGGCTGCGGAACGCGCGCAACGTGGGAACGAGCCACGCACCATCCTTGAGCTTCTGGATGACCTGGAACTCGACGGGATGGATCCGGGGGGCGAGCGTCTTCGGATCCTGGGCTGCGGTGTCTGCGGGGGGAGAGAACAACAAGACACCGGCGAGGACCACCGTGGCCCAAATGGCGGCCCTCATGCAGCGCCGGCTGGCCGAGAGTCTGTTCACGGTTGCACCTTCTGTCCCGCGGTTGGGGGGCGCCGTCGGGGGGCTGCGAACTCGTGTGGTTTCGAGACTCGCGACCCCGGGCGCCCTCGTGCGGGACCGTCCCAGTGTCCACCCAACCCGGGTCCCCGGGGGACACAATCGTTGTGGCGCGAAAATTGGGTACGGAGGGGCCCGCGCCCCCAAGTCGTTGGCGCTGCGTCAGGAAATTCCCGCGGTGGGGTCGAGAAACCCCGGCTTTCGCCCCCGTACCCAATCTTCGGCGCACCGGGGGGGTGGACTTGCCGGGGGCGGTATCGGGCGTGTAGAATAGCGGGGTTCCACCACGCAAATCGCGGCGCAAGTGTTCCTTCTGCAATAGTTTATCGACGCCTCCGAGGCGAAACGCGCGGGTCCGGGAGACCCGCTCGGCGACCCCCTCGCTTTTAAGGAGATGCCCACCCATGTCGGCTCAGAAGTCCGCGGTCCGCACTGCCCCGAACGTTGGCGCGCTCGCTCTCAAGGTGCACGCGAATCCCACGCAGGAGGAGTTCCAGGCGCTCGCGCTCGCGCACACGCCGAACATGATGCGGACCGGGAACGGCTCGATGAACAAGGTGGCCTCGATCGCGAAGGCGCGATCGGCGGGGAACACCTATGTGCTGACCGACGACGCCGGCAAGCACACCTGCAAGACCATGGCGCCCGCGGACGCGCAGAAGTACATCGACGCCCAGGACGCCTACATCGCCCGCCACGAGTTGGTGCGCGTGGACGGCTACGTCGGCAACCATCCCGAGACGCGCGTCCGCACCACGCTCTGGATGACGATCGAGGGCGCGAACGTCGCCGCCATGCAGCAGATCCTCTACTTCCCGCCGGATCGGGCCGAGCTCGCGACGTGGGAGCCGGAGTTTCAGGTGATCTACACGCCCGGCTGCCCGGCCGAGGGCCAGGACAAGGACCGCGCGATCCTGGTCGACATCGACCGCTACGTGACGCGCATCCTGGGCTCCGACTACTTCGGCGAGTCGAAGAAGGGCGGGCTGCGCATGCTCAACGCCAAGGTGTTCCGGGACGGGGGCCTGGTGCTGCACGCGGGCGCCAAGCTGACGCCGGTCCGCGGCGCAGATGGCAAGATCTCGCAGAAGCTGATCGTAGTCATGGGCGAGTCCGGCACCGGCAAGACCACCTCGACGTTCAGCCCGCAGGGCAACGCGGAGGTCGGCTTCAGCAAGTCGATCCAGGACGACATGGTCATGCTGTTCCCGGGCGGCCGCGCCTACGCCACCGAGAACGGCTGCTTCGCGATCGCCCACCGGCTGCGCGAGGAGACCGAGCCGATCATCTATCGCGGCGCGATCGCCCCCAATGCCTGGCTCGAGAACGTGTACCAGGACACGAAGGGCGGGATGGACTTCCACAAGGCGGAGCTCTCGCCTCAGGAGGTCCAGCCGCTCCACGACGTCCTGCTCGCGTCCGGCGTCGCGGCCGACGACCTCGCGAAGTACGAAGCGGGCGAGGCGACCTATGCATGGTCGAAGAACAGCCGCGTGATCATTCCCATGTCCGACATCGAGACCGCGGGGGATTCGCTCCACCTGCCGGCGACCGCCGCGATCGGCGTGCTCAACCGCAACACCAACATCATCCCGGGCGTCGTGCGCTTCCGCAACGCGGCGCAGGCGGCGGCCTACTTCATGCTGGGTGAGACCATGGGCACCGCGGCCTCGGGGTCGGATGCCGGCAAGGCGAAGCGCTCGCCGTTCACGAACCCATTCTTCCCGCTGCGCAACGAGCAAATGGCGAACCGCTACATGGAGCTCGCCGACACCATGCCGGGCGTCTTCAACTTCATGATGAACACCGGCTGGGTGGGCGGCGACGACGCGGACGAGAAGGCCGGCCGCGCGCTCAAGGTCAAGATCCGCCACTCGAGCGCGATCCTGCAGGCGCTCGCCGACGGGACGATCGAGTGGG
>JBDTYW010000401.1:0-2727 GCA_040005445.1 Candidatus Eiseniibacteriota bacterium | reverse complement strand
AGCCGTTCGCGAACTGGCCGAGGAACATCGCGCCCGCGATCGTGCCCGCCTCGCGACCGCCCGAATTCTTCATGTCGGCGATGTCGCTGCGCAGCAGCTCCTTGTACTCGGGCCACGTCGGCAGCGGCCACATGCGCTCGCCCGTGCGCTCGCCCGAGTCGATCACGAGCTGCCGCAGCTCGTCGTCATTGCCCATCACCCCGCCGCACTGCGAGCCCAGCGCGATCACCACCGCGCCCGTGAGCGTCGCCAGGTCGAGCACGGCGTCGGGCTTGAGGCGGTGCGCGTACGACAGCGCATCGGCGAGCACGAGCCGGCCCTCGGCATCGGTGTTGTTGACCTCGATCGTCATGCCGTTCGCGGCGGTGAGCACGTCCCCCGGCTTGATCGCGGCGCCGCCGGGCATGTTCTCGGCGGCGGCGACCAGGCCGACCACGCGAATGCCGGCCGGGCGCAGCTTGCCGATCGCCTGCATCGCGCCCAGCACGGCCGCGCCGCCGGACATGTCGTATTTCATCTTCTCCATGCCGTCGGCCGGCTTGAGCGAGATCCCGCCGGTGTCGAACGTGATGCCCTTGCCCACGAACACGATCGTCTTCTTGATCCGGCCCTTGGGCTTGTAGTCGAGCACGATGAATCGCGGCGGCTGCGCCGAACCGCGTCCGACGCCGAGCAGCGCGCCCATCTTAAGGCGCTTGAGCTGGACCTCGTTGTAGACCGTGGCCTTGATCAGGGGAGACGCGGCGGCGATCTTCTTCGCCGCGGTCGCCATGTCGGCCGGCGTCATGTCCTGGCTCGGTGTGCTCGACAAATCGCGCGACAGGCAGACCGCCGTGGCGATGCTCTCGCCGCGCTTCGCGCCGCGCTTCGCGGCCGCAAGCTTCGCGCGGTCCGGCACGACGAGCGTGAACGACTTGACCTGGCGCTTGCGATCCTTGTCCTGGGTCAGGTACCCGCCGAACACATAATTGCCGAGGATCGCGCCCTCGACCACGGCCTGCGCCGCCAGCTCGCCCTCGACCCCGCTCTTGCCGTCGCCGAACGCGACCCACGCCACGCTCTTGAGACCCATCTGGCGCGCCTGCGTGATCGCGCGGCCTGCGGTCTGGCGCACGCGGTCGGCATTGAGATCCGAGGCGTTGCCGAGTCCGACCACGAGCAGCCTCGACGCGCGGCCGACCGTCGGATAGAGCGCGAGCCACTGGCCCGACTTCCCGGTGAAATCCCCGCTCTTCATCGCCCGGGCGATCCCGCCGCCGGCAGCCTTGTCCACCGTCTGCGCGGCGCCCGTGAGACGGCTCGTTCCCTCGAATACGCCGAGCACGAGGGCATCGGCGGCGACGCGTTCCGCCGCACCTGCGCGGACCTGGACTTGCATGGATGTGCCTCCCTGGAGAGTGAACCGGCCGGCGCGCCTCGAGGATCCGCTGGGCGGCGCAAAAGCACCCGGCAACCGTGAGAGAACACAACGGGAGCGCCCCCGAAGTCAAGGCTGCTCGTCGCCGCCCTTGTGAGGCCTTCGTGACTGCCGCATCATGCGCCCATGGCACTGATCGAAACACCTCGCGCCCTGGTGACGGGGGGGAACGGAAACCTCGGCCAGGCCGTGGCGCGTCGGCTCGCCTCCGCCGGCTACGAAGTCCACGTCACCGTGCGTGACGAGGCGACGCGGGCCTCGCTCGCGGACGGGCTGATGAAAGAGGGGCTGTCCGTGCACGTCGGCGATCTCTCGAACGATGCCGACGTGCGCCGCATCTTCGACGAGGTCGGTCGCCCGCTCGCCGCGCTCGTCGCCACGGTCGGCGGGTTCCACGGCGGCCCGTTCGCCGAGGTGGAGGAATCGACGATCGACTTCCAGTACCGGCTCAACCTCAAGAGTGCAATCTTGACCCTGCGCCACGCGCACGCGGGCCTCGCCGCGAACCCGGGCGGCGCGGCGGCGGTGCTGGTGGCGAACCGCCCGGCGCTCTCGTCCGGCCCGGGGGTGGCGGTGACGACCGCGATGAAGGCTGCGATCGTGAGCCTCGTCAAGAGCGTGGCCGAGGAGTGGAAATCCGAGGGCATCACCGTCAACGCGATCGCCCCCGGCATCATGGACACGCCCGAGAATCGGCGCGCCATGCCCGAAGCCGATCCCTCGCTCTGGCCGACGCCCACGCAGGTTGCGCATGCCATCGGCTTCCTGCTCACCGCCGAGGGTGCGCTCATCACGGGCGCCACGATTCCCGTGTTCGGGCGGTCCTGAGCCGCGCGTTGACCCGCCCGTTCCTGCGCGCGCCCCGGGTCAGCGTGGTGGTCAGCCACTTCGACCGCCGCGCGTGGCTGCCCGAGGCGCTCGACTCGATCGCGGCGCAGGAATTCTCCGATTTCGAGATCGTGGTCGTCAACGACGCCGGGCCGGACGCCTCCGCGCTCGTCGCGGCCTGGGCCCGCGGGCGGACGTTCGCGACGCGCTACGTCCACCGCGCGACCAACGGCGGCGTCGCGGCCACGCGCAACACTGGTGTGCGCGCGGCCCGCGGCGCGCTCATCGCTTACCTCGACGACGACGACCTGTGGCGCCCCGGCCACCTCGCGGGGCTGGTGGCGCTCCTCGACGCCCGGCCCGCGTGCGGGCTCGCGTACGGCGACGCCGAGGTGTGGCGCCTCGGGCCGCCCGGGGATGCGGCCGAGCCGCCACGCTCGTGGCCGCTGCGCAATCGCCTCACACTCGCCGTCCCGTTCGAT
>JBDTYW010000400.1:0-2734 GCA_040005445.1 Candidatus Eiseniibacteriota bacterium | reverse complement strand
TCGTGGACGCTCGACAAGCTCGGGCCGATGGCGCGCAGCGCCGACGACTGCGGGCTGATCCTCGCGACGATCGCGGGACGGGACCTGGCGGACCCGTCGTCGCTCCCGAACGGCTTCGAGTACGCCGGCCCGCCGGACCCGAAGCTGGTGCGCCGCCGCCCCTGGCGCATCGCCGTGCCGAAGGGGGCGCTCGAAAAGGTCCAGCCCGCAGTGCGCGCGAACTTCGAGCTGGCGCTCGCGGCGTTCGGCGGCCTCGCCGAGATCACGCGCGACGTGCCCTGGCCGGACCTGCCGTGGGGACCGGCGGTCGGGACGATCGTCGGCGCCGAGGGCGCCTCGGCGTTCCTCGACCTGATCGAGTCCGGCGGGCTGGCGCAGCTGGCGTGCCCGCGCGACCGCTACGCCGGCTACGCGGGTGCCGCCGTGACCGCCGTCGACTACCTGCAGGCGCTGCGCCTGCGCGGGCCGATGATGGACGCGATGAACGATCTGTTCGTGAGCTTCGACGCCATCGCGACGCCCGGCCGCGCGTCGGTCGCGTACCCGGCCGACGTCGAGTTCGGCAAGGCGTGGCCCGGCGTCTCGGGCGGTCCCCCGGTGATTCCCGCGGGCAACCTGTGCGGGCTGCCCGCGATCTGCGTGCCGAGCGGCTTCGGCGAGATGGGGCTGCCCACGAGCATCGCGTTCCTGGGTCCCGCGCTCTCGGAGTCGTCGCTCGTCCTCATGGCGAACGATGTGCAGTCGAAGCTCAAGCTCGGCGGCAAGCTTCCGCCCGGCGTCGAGAAGTGAGCGACTCGCCGGCAGGCGCGCTCGCCGCGCTGGCGACCGAGTACTGGGAGCAGACGCTGGCATGGAATCCGCTCACCGCCACCCTGGTGGGGGACCGCCGCTTCGACGACAGCATGCCCGATCTCGCGCCCGAGGCGCTCGAGGCACAGAGATCCGACCTCGCCGCTCTCGCCGTGCGTGCCGACACGATTCCGACCGACGGCCTCTCGCCCGAGGAACGCGTCACCCGGCTGCAACTGATCGCGCTCGCGAAGCACGGCGTGGACGAGCGCTCGACCGGCTTCGAGTCCTGGCTGCTGGATCCGCTCGAGGGCCCGCAGGTCTCGCTGCTCAGCCTGCCGGCGTGGCATGCCGTGCGCACGCGGGGGGAGGCCGATGCGTTCCTCGCGCGCGTGGAGGCGATGGGGCCGTACCTGGTGCAACACATCGCGAATCTCGAGCGCGGCCACGCGGCCGGGTTGTCGTCCTCGCTCGACGCCGTGAAGAAGGTCGCTCAGGAGCTCACCGAGCTGCTGGCGAAGCCCTCGCCCGGGTGGTCGCTCGTCACCGAGCCCGTGGCCGCGCTGCCGCCCGCATTTGGCGACGCGGCGCGCCGTCGCCTCCAGGGCGAACTCGAGGCCGCGGTCGAGCGCGCAGTCCGGCCCGGGTTCGAGCGCCTCGCGCGCTTCGTGCGCGACGTCGCGCTGCCCCGGGCGCGCCCGGCCGATCGTGCGGGGCTGTGCGCGCTCCCGGAGGGCCGCGCGACCTACGACCGGACGCTGCGCATCCACACCTCGTTGTCCCAGACCGCTCAAGCGATCCACGAACTCGGGCTGGCCGAGGTCGATCGCATCAACGAGGAGACGCGCGCGCTCGGCGAGCGCGTGCTCGGAACCAGCGAGCTGGCCGCGATCCAGGCGCGGCTGCGCTCCGACCCGGCGCTGCACTTCACGTCCCGCGAGGAGGTTGAGGCGAAGGCCGCTTCGGCGTTGCGCCGGGCGGAGGCGGAAGCGCCGCGCTGGTTCGGCCGCCTGCCGAAGGCTCCGTGCATCGTGCGCCGCATCGAGGAGCACGAGGAGAAGTTCTCGACCATCGCGTACTATCGCTCGCCGGCCGCCGACGGCTCGCGCCCCGGCACGTACTTCATCAACACCTACGCGCCCGCGACGAGGCCGCGCTACGACGCCGAGGCGCTCGCGTTTCACGAGGCGGTGCCCGGGCACCACATGCAGATCGCGATCGCGCAGGAGCTGACCGGAATCCCCGAGTTCCGCAAGCACACCGGCCCGACCGCGTACGTCGAGGGCTGGGCGCTCTACACCGAACGGCTGTGCGACGAGATGGGGCTGTACTCGGGTGACCTCGATCGCTTCGGCATGCTGTCGTTCGATTCGTGGCGCGCGTGCCGGCTCGTGGTCGACACCGGGCTCCACGCCCTCGGCTGGTCCCGCGCGCGCGCGATCGAATACATGCGGTCGAACAGCGTGCTCGCCGAGAACAATATCGAGAACGAGGTCGACCGCTACATCTCCTGGCCGGGCCAGGCGACCGCCTACAAGATCGGGCAACTCGAGATCCTGAGGCTGCGGGCCGCGAGCCGGGCGCGCCTGGGCGCCGCCTTCGACCTGCCCCGGTTTCACGACGCGGTGCTGGGCTCGGGCGCCGTCGGGCTCGCCACGCTCGCCGAGATGCTCGCGCCGGAGCCGCCGCCTCGCGGGTAGCGGTCCGCGCGCTCCTCGATTTACGGAGGGATCCCGAAGTTCGGAGTTCGTGAGGAATCCGTCACATCCCCGCAACCCAAGCCGGGCAAGCTCCGGGCATTCGAGGCCATCGTGGATTCGAGGATCGGAGGATTCGCGGTCGACGGGCGCGCCTTCGGTCTGCGATGGCCGGAACGATCGGCCCGGACCCGGGCGGCGAATGGACCGTGGGTTGAACGCACAGCGATTCGGCCCGCGGCAACCGC
>JBDTYW010000399.1:0-2737 GCA_040005445.1 Candidatus Eiseniibacteriota bacterium | reverse complement strand
CGTGCACGTACGTGAACTGCTGCCGCAGGTTCGTCCCGAAATAGAGCGCGTCGCCGAGCTTGTTCGCCAGCACGAGGTCGGCCCACTTGCCGACATCGGGCGCGAGGGCGTGCCGGTTCTTCTCGTAGAGGAAGCCGAACTCGTTGCGCGGCCCCCCGCCCTGCGGATCGAAGTGGCAGGTCGCGCACGGCAAACCCTGGCGGGCGGCGTAGAGCGGCAACGCCTCGGCGCGCGGCACTGCAAATGCGATCAGGGCGAGCGCCGAAATGGCGAGCGCGAGGCCGGCCTGAAGCCGACGGGCGAACATGGGAGGCTCCTCCGGCCGTGCGGACCATCAGGGGGATGGAAGGCGTGCTGAATTGCCCGCCATTTTGGCCGGGAACCGCCCCCGGGTCAACTAGTGCCAGTCGGCCTTCAGCCCGAACCCCGTGTTCAGTCAGGACGGCCTGCGTTCGGCGAAGTCAAATCACCGGAGATCGACTCCGACCCCGACGCCGATCCCGGTCGCGTGGGGAGGCAGCATGGCATGCACACGCGCCTCCAGCACCGGGGAGAACCGACCGGTCGGAAACCGCAGGCCGCCGCCGAGGTTGAGCCCGAACGACCATTCGGTCACCGGCCCTGCGATCAGGAGCGGGATGCCCGAACCCAAACCCTCGGGTGGCTCCTCCTTCGCCGAGCGCAGGTAGGGACCCAGCCCGATGCGGACGAACGGACCTCGCGGATCAACCGTCCGTTGCCAGCGCCAGGCCGGCCCCGCGTGATACCAGCGCTCCAGCCGGCGATAGCGTAGCTCGGGCAATTCACTCTTCTCGCGGAACACGCCGGACGCGAGAACGCCGAACTCGACCCCGGTGCTGCGGCCCCGGTTGTCCACACGCCAGAACGTGATGCCCGCCGACGGGATCATTCCATCAGCCCGGATTCCCTCGAGCAAGGTTCCTCCCACACGCACCGACGCCTGCCACGTGCGCGCCCCGTCTGCCTCCACCGCGCACGCCGCAGACACGATTCCCATCCACGCGGGCAGTACGAGAAGGAGGATTCGCGCGCGGCCAGCCACCGGGGCGCTCGATCGTCGCTGTGAGTCACTCGCTCGCTCTGATAGCATGAACGGTCGTACCCCGATCCGACGGCCCTGTTCCGAGGAACCCCCGTGAACCCCGTCCACAAGTTCTGGCTGCTCGACGCGTTGGACGTGCTGCTCGTGGCCGTGCTGTTCTACCGGTTGCTGGTGGGCGTCAAGGGCACGCGCTCGGCCCAGATGTTCGTCGGGCTGCTCGTGCTCGTCGTGGTGTCGGCGGCCGCCCGCTTCCTCGGCCTGATCGCGGTCGATTACATCGCGACCAACCTGCGCACGGTGTGGCTGATCACGTTCGTGATCCTGTTCCAGCCCGAGCTGCGCCATGCGCTCGCGCAGTTCGGGCGCACGCGCTACTTCCGGTCGTTCCTGCGCGTGGACGAATATGGCGTGCTGGGCGAGGTCGTGCGCGCGGTCGAGGGCCTCTCCGGCAACCACCACGGCGGCCTGATCGTGATCGAACGCAACGAAGGCCTGCGCAACTTCGTCGAGACCGGCACGCGGCTCGACGCGCGCGTCAAGGCACCCCTGCTCGAGACGTTGTTCACGCCGAACTCGCCGCTACACGATGGCGCGGTGATCATCCGCGGCGACCAGGTCGTGGCCGCCGGCTGCATCCTCCCGCTCTCACAGAACTCGCGCATCGCGCCGACGCTGGGCACGCGTCACCGCGCCGCGCTCGGCATCTCCGAGGAGACCGACGCGGTCGCGGTGTGCATCTCCGAGCACTCGGGCGCGATCTCGGTCGCCTGGCGCGGCGTGCTGCTCGAGCGCCTCGACGAGGGCAAGCTGCGCAGCGAGCTGTCGCGCATTCTGCGCGTGTCGAACGAGGCCGAGGAGGCCGCGCACCCCGCGCACGCCGGCTCCGCCTCCCCGCCCGAGCCGATCGAGCACCCCGCCGCGCGCGCCGGCGGCGACGGGCCGTCGACTTGATCCACGCCTCGTGATTCGCAAGCTGTTCGCCACACCGATCGCCGCCGCGGTCGCCGCGGTGTTCGTGGGCGCCGCAGCCGCGCACGACGTCGCGATCCGCCCGCGTTTCGACCTGCTCGCGCTCTACGCCGCCTACGTCATCGCCGTGGTCACGCTCGAGATGCGGATCGCTCACGCGCCCTCGGTCGGGACCGGGCGCTGGGCGACCGCCGGCCTCGCCGCGATCGCGCTCATGGCGGGCAGCGCGCTCGTCACGGTGCTCGGGTGGCCGGCGTTGTGGATCGTGCTCGCGCTCGCGCTGATGGCGTTCGCGTTCGTCACGGGGCCGCGGCTCTCGGACACCGGCCTCGCCGGGCCCGTGACGATCGCCGTGCTCGGGCCGCTCGCCAGCTCCGGCGCCGCGCTCGCCGTGGCCGGGCACGTCTCGCCCACGGCGTTCTGGATCGGCGTGCCGGTCGGCTTGCTTGCCGACGCGGCTCGGCGCGCGCGCGAGGCTGCGGCGAGCGTGGCCCTCGCCGCCCGCGCCCCACACCTGTCCACCGAGGGCAGCCCGCCCGCGCCGCCGTGGTTCGCCGCCGACCTGATCTCCGCCTTCGGCGGGATCCTGGTCCTCGTGAGCCTGGGCACGCTGCCGTGGCCCGCGCTGCTCGCGCTCGCGACCCTGCCCTGGGCGCTCGGCGAAGCCGCGCGCGCGCGCACCGGCGCCTACGCCTGGGGCGAAGC
>JBDTYW010000398.1:0-2737 GCA_040005445.1 Candidatus Eiseniibacteriota bacterium | reverse complement strand
CGCCCCGGCCCTCGGCCCGGCGCTCGGCGCGCTGGACTTCGGTGAGCTCGCGGCACGTGCCGGCATAGTGCGGCGGCTGGCCGGCCTTCTGCTGGGCCTTCCGGTGCGCGTCGAGCTCTTCGTCGGTGCAGTAGCAGTAAAATGCCTTGCCCGCGGCGAGCAGGCGCTCGGCGTCGCGCCGGTAGAGTTCCGTGCGCTCACTCTGGCGATAGGGTCCATACGGCCCGCCGACGTCCGGACCCTCGGCCCAATCGAGGCCGAGCCACGCGAGGTCGGCGATGACCTGCGCCTCGGCGGCGCGGGTCGAGCGGACGAGATCGGTGTCTTCGCTGCGCAGGAGGAAGGTGCCGCCGTGATGGCGCGCGAACAACCAGTTGAAGAGCGCCGTACGGGCTCCCCCGATGTGCAGGGAGCCCGTCGGGCTGGGGGCGAATCGCACTCGGACCGGGCGGGGTGCGGCTTCCGTCAAGCGTGCCTCCATGCGTTACGGCGCGATCAGGAGCGCCTTCTTGCGCAGCCTCGTCGGCCCCGCCACGTATTCGTAGAAATAGACGCCTGAACCGACGCGGGCGCCGGCGTCGTCCTTGCCGTCCCACGTCACCTGATAGCGGCCCGGCGGTACGACCTGGTCGACCAGCGTGCGCACCACGCGGCCCCTGACATCGAAGAAGCGCAGCGTCGTGTGCACCGCCGGCCCCGCGATCTCGGGCACGCCGTAGGCGATCGAGGTGCGGCCGCTGCTCGCCGGGTTCGGGAAGTTCTGGCTGACGAACGCCACCTTCGGCGCCTCGGCCGATGCCATCGCGGCGAACGGGCCATAGCCGACGAACGCGTCCCCGGGCCGCTCCGCCCGGCGCACGAGCATGTAGCGGTAGACCTCGCCGGGCAGCGCGGAGACGTCATTGTAGGACACGAGGTCGCCGGGCCGGGTCGCGAACACTTGGGTGTTGATGCGCGTGAAGTCCGAGGGCAGCGCGGTGGCGATCGAGCCCACCGCCCCGGCTCCCGCCGCACGATAGAGGTCGAATTGCCCGCCCGCCTCGGGCGTCGGCGGCAGCGCGAACGTGAGCCCGAGCCCCGCCTGCACTCCGTCCTGGGCGGAGAACGCGACGGTGTTCGTGCCGACCACGATCGGGGAACTGAGGCGTCCCGTGCGGAACTGGTCGTGGCGCCACATCGCCCACGGCGGCGCGCTGTTCGGCGAGAAGGCGCCCGGATAATCCCAGAGGTAGACGTTCTTGTCCCAGCATGACACCAGGATCTCGGTCAGTCCGTCCTTGTCAAGGTCCCACACCAGCGGCGTGCCGCGCACCTCGCCGTTGAGCTTGATCGGGAAGCCCGCCATGAGCGAGCCGTCGTTGTCGAACGCATAGAGGTTCGCGTCCTCGCCGCCGACGAGGACCTCGTTCTGTCCGTCGCCGTCGATGTCCGCCACGATCACCGAGCTCTCCGAGGCCTTGGCGGTGTACGAGTAGCGTACGTTTGTCCACTGGCTGAGCTGGGTGCCGTTCGGCCGGAAGACCTTCACGTAGCCGTCCGTGGTGTTGATCACGATGTCCTTCTGGCCCAGGCCCTCCATGTCGGCCAACGCGGGCGAGGGATACTTCGACACGCCGTCGGCCTGGACGTTGGTCACCGGGAACCCGGGCTGGTACGTGCCGTTCGCCTTGAACACGTAGAGCTTGTTGTTGTTCGCCGTGATCGCGATCTCGAGCATGCCGTCGTTGTCGATATCCCCGACCGCGGGCGAGCTGGTCGTGCTCGCGAACAGGTTCTGCGGGAACCCCGGCAGGTTCGTGCCGTCGAAGCGCCAGGCGTAGAGCATGCCGTCGTACCCGGCGTAGATGATGTCGAGCTTGCCGTCGCCGTCGAGATCGGCGAGCGCCGGGCTCGAGTCGTTGTAGGCCCCGGGCATCACCTTGAACACGCCGATGGTCGACGGGTTCGAGTCCCCGTCGCGCACCTCGGTGCCGTCCCAGTTGAACGCGAAGATCTTGTTGCCGCGGGATCCGAACACGATCTCCGGCTGGGGATCGGCGTCGATGTTGCCAACCGCGGCCGAGGACCACACGCTCTCGTTCAGGAACACCGGGAACCCCGGGAAGTCGCTGCCATCGGCCTCGAACACATGCAGGGACTTGCCGTCCCAGTCGGGCGCGATCAGCTCCCACGTGCCGTTGAGGTCGAGGTCGGCGATGGTGACGCCGCCGGCGTAGTACGAGCCCTCGGTCGTGAAGTCGCGCGCCGCGCGCTCGGTGCCGTCGGCATCGCGCACCGGCGTGCCGTCGACGTGCCAGGCATAGATCACGTTCGAACCCGCGACGATCTCGTACGACGAGTCGTTCGAATTGTCGATGTTCCCGATCGCCGGTGGCGACGGCATGCTGCGCTCGGTCGTTAACGGGTAACTGGAGTGCAGCGGCGGATTGGTCGAGGCCGACGCCACCGCCGACTTGCTCGATTCGTTGCCCGAGGAGTCCACCGCCGAGACCTGGTAGTAGAAGCGCGTCAGCGCCGGCAGGCTCGCGTCCACGTAGTAGGCCGTGCGATCGGTCGGGGCGAGGTTCACCTTGGTGAACGGGCCGACCTGCGAGGTCCCGCGGTAGATGTTGTAGCCGGCCAGGTCCGTACTCGCGGTCTTCTTCCACACCAGCGTGATCGAGGTCGCCGCCCCGGCGCCAACCACGCCGGTGACGCCGGCCGGCTGGAGCATGTCGATCGTGCGCGTGTAGCGGAC
>JBDTYW010000397.1:0-2749 GCA_040005445.1 Candidatus Eiseniibacteriota bacterium | reverse complement strand
GATCAAGGAGTACGTCCCCGGCGAGAAGTGCGTCCTCGCGCGCAACCCGCACTACTGGGAGGTCGACAAGGCCGGTTCGCGCCTGCCCTACCTCGACGAGTACGTGTTCCTGATCGTCAAGGACCTGAACACGATGGCGCTCAAGTTCCAGAGCGGCGAGACCGACCTGATCGACCCGATCCAGGGCGACCAGGTCCCGCTGTTCGAGGACGACCAGCAGAAGGCCGGCTACAAGGTATGGGACATGGGCCCGGACGTGGCGACGGACTTCATGTGGTTCAACCTCAATCCCGGCAAGGACGCGAAGGGCAAACCCTACGTCGAGCCGTGGAAGATGAAGATCTTCCAGGACGTGCGCTTCCGCCGCGCGGTGTCGCACGCGATCGATCGCGCCGGGATCATCAAGTCGGTCCTGCAGGGCCGCGGCACGGCGCTCTACGAGCCTTACTCGAGCGCGAACAAGACCTGGTTCGATCCGAACGTCCCGAAGTTCCCGTACGACGTGGCCAAGTCGAGGGCGCTGCTCGACGAGATGGGCCTGGTCGATCGCAACGGCGACGGCATCCGCGACACGCCCGACGGCAAGTCCGTCGAATTCACGCTCCTCACCAATTCCGAGAACAACCTGCGCAAGGCGTTCGGCACGGTGATCGCGGAGAACCTCAAGGCGGTCGGGATCCGCGTCAACTTCCAGCCGCTCGAGTTCAATACGCTGGTGACCCACCTGCGCGAGGACTACCAGTACGAGGCGATCCTGCTCGGTCTCGCCAGCGGCGTCCCGCCGGACCCGGCGCTCTCGACCAACGTCTATCGCTCCTCCGGCCTGACCCACAACTGGTACCCGAAGCAGAAAACGCCCGCCACGCCGGCCGAGGCCGAGATGGACCGGCTGATGAACGTGGTCGTGCAGGAGCGCGATTTCGACAAGCGCAAGGCGGCATTCGACCGGGTGCAGGAGATCGTCGGCGAGAACCAGTTCTGCATCTACGTGGTGAATCGCAACCTCTATCTCGGCCTGCGCAACCGCGTGCAGGGCGCGAATCCGTCGGTCCTGAGGCCCCACGCCACCTGGAACGTGCAGGAGCTGTGGCTCAAGGGGCGGGGAGCCCCGAAACTGGCGTCGCACTAGGCTCCCATGCGCACGTTCCTCCTGCGACGGGCGTTGAGCCTGGTGCCCCTGCTGCTCGGGGTGACGCTCGTCGCCTTCCTGCTGATCTACCTGGCGCCGGGCGACTTCCTGTCGCAGATGGCCGAGAACCCGACGATCTCGCCCGAGACGATCGAGGCCATGCGCAGCAAGTTCGGGCTCGACCAGCCGTGGTTCATCCAGTACTTCCTGTGGCTCAAGAACGTCTTCCTCCACCTCGACTTTGGTCAGTCGTTCGCCTACCGCCAGCCGGTGTTCTCGGTCATCATGCCGCGGCTCGGGAACACGCTCATCCTCGCGCTCTCGGCGGCTTTCGTGGCGTGGGGGCTGGCGATTCCGCTGGGCATCCTGTCGGCCGTCCGCCAGTACTCGTGGGAGGACAAGGCGGCCTCGCTGTTCGCGTTCATCGGGCTCTCGATCCCCGAGCTGTTCTTCGCGCTGCTCATGATGTACATGGCGGCCACCACCGGTTGGTTCCCGGTGGGGGGGATGCGCTCGCTCGACTACAACGACCTCTCGTTCGGCGGCAAGTTGCTCGACATCGGATATCACCTCGTCCTGCCGGCGCTCGTGCTCGGAACCGTGCCCACGGCGGGCCGCATGCGCCAGATGCGCGCGAACCTGCTCGACGTCCTGCGCCTCGACTACGTCACGACCGCCCGCGCGAAGGGTCTCGACGAGGGCAAGGTGATCTTCAAGCACGCCGTGCGCAACGCCATCAACCCGCTGATCACGCTGTTCGGCTTCACGATCGCGAGCCTGCTCTCTGGATCGTTCATCGTCGAGATCGTGATGGCGTGGCCGGGGCTCGGCAGCCTGACGCTGGAGGCGTTGCTCAAGCAGGATCTCTACCTGGTGATGGGCTCGGTCGTGATCGCGGCGACCATGCTCGTGCTCGGCAACCTGATCGCGGACATCCTGCTCGCGGTCGCCGATCCCCGGATCAAGTACGACTGATGGGCGCCTCCCTGACCGCCGTCCCGCGCACGCCATGGCAGGTGTTCTGGCGTGAATTCAAGAAGAGCCCGGTCGCCCTCCTGGGGGCCAGCCTGCTCGTCGTCCTGTACGCGGCGGCGATCTTCGCGGATTTTCTTTCGCCCTACGGCATGTCGAGCCAGGATCTGAACTTCAGCTATCACCCGCCGACCCCCGTGCACTGGTTCGACGAGGGCCGGTTCGTCGGGCCGTACGTCCGCGCGACCGAGATCGTGGACGTCGGCCGCAGCACCTACGCACCCACGGGCGCCGGGCGCTTTCCGATCAAGCTGTTCGCCGGCGGGGGCGCGAGCTGGCGGGTGCTCGGGCTGTTCCCGACCCGCGTGCACCTCCTGTCGGTCGACGCGCCGGCCCACCTCTACCTGTTCGGCAGCGACAAGTTCGGGAGAGACGTGTATTCGCGCCTGCTCTACGGCTCGCGCGTGTCGCTCACGATCGGCCTGCTCGGGATCCTGATCTCGTTTTCGATCGGCATGCTGGTCGGCGGACTCTCTGGGTACCTCGGCGGGGGCTTCGACATGGTGACCATGCGCTTCACCGAGCTCATCCTGTCGATCCCGGCGCTCTACCTGATCCTCGCGCTGCGCGCGTCGTTCCCGATGAACC
>JBDTYW010000396.1:0-2752 GCA_040005445.1 Candidatus Eiseniibacteriota bacterium | reverse complement strand
AAGAAGAAGTAGTTGTACGAGTCGTTCAGCGCCTGCATGTACTGGCGGTCCATGTCGCGCTCGAACGGCCGGCCGCGCTTCGCGACGCGCTCCATCAGCGTCTCGGTGCTGGCCTGAAGGTACACGACCACGTCGGGCCGCGTGACCTCGAGTTCGAGCCAGCCCACGACCTTCTCGTAGAGCGCGAGCTCCTTGTCCGACAGGTTCAGGTTGGCGAAGATCCGGTCCTTCTGGAACAGGTAGTCGGAAACGGTCTTCTCGCGGAACAGGTCCTGCTGGCGCAATTCGCGCTGCTGCTGGTAGCGGCTGAACAGAAAGTGCATCTGGGTCTGGAACGCGAAGCGCCCGCGGTCGGTGTAGAAGTCCTTGAGGAATGGGTTTTCCTCGACCTCCTCGAGCAGGAGCACGGCGTTCATGCGCTCGGCCAGCAGGCGCGTCAGGCTGGTCTTGCCGGCGCCGATCACGCCCTCGATCACGATGTAGCGATTCTCGCTCACGGGTTCCCCCGGGTCACCACGGCCGGCGCCGGCGCTTGACCGACGGCTTCTCCTCGAGGCGCTCGAGCAATTCCGTGACCGTGAGGCCCAGGCCCGGGTGCAGGAGGCGCGGCTCGATCTCGACCAGCGGCACGAGCACGAAGGCGCGGCGCGCGAGCTCGGGATGGGGCAGCGTCAGTTCCTCGCTCTCGAGCACGAGGTCGCCGTGGAGCAGGAGATCGAGGTCGATCGTGCGCGGACCGTAACGACGCGCGGCATGTCGGACGCGTCCGAGGCGGCGCTCGATCAGCAGCAGGTTCCACAGGAGCTGTCGGGCAGTGAGCTCGGTCTCGATCTGCGCCACCGCGTTCAGGAAGTTTGGCTGGTCGAGCTCGCCGACGGGCGTCGTGTCGTAGAGCGAGGACACGCGCCCCAGGCGGGTCTCGGGCAGCGCCTCGATCTGCTCGAGCGCAGCCTTGAGCAGCGCCTCGCGCTCCCCCAGGTTCGATCCTAGTCCGATGTAAGCCTTCATCGCGTCCGTCCACGCGCCTGGGGCGCTGCGCCCGAGACCGGGCGGGAGACTTCGACCACCACGCGGCCGCCGGTCGGCCACGCGAGGTTCTGCTTGGTCAGGCGAACGCTGACCGCCGCCGCGCCGAAGCGCGTGACACAGGTGTCCGCGACGCGGGCCGCGAGCGCCTCGAGCAGCCGGAACGACTCGTCCTCGACCACGCGCCGCACCACGGCTTCGATGTCATCGTAGGACACGGTGTCGGCGAGGCGATCGCTGGTCTCGGCGCGGCGCGTGTCGAGGTCGAGCGTGACGTCGACATCCAGCCGCGTGCCGGCGCGCCGCTCGGCGGTGGTGGCGCCGTGATGGCCGAACACGGACAGGCCCTCGAGGCGGATCACCGCCACGTTCGGCCCCCATTAGGGAGGCGCCGCTGTGCCCGCCGTTCGACCGGATCCATCGCCGCCGGACGGTAGCGACTCGGGGCGATCAGGTCAAGGCAAATGCCTATCAAGGCAACGGTTTGGAGCCGCTTGTGGGGTGTGCTAGGGTGCGCCCGGCAACCCTCTTGCGGCTCCCCCGGAGGCCCCGTGTTCTTTCCCATCGGCGACGACAACAGCCGACGCCAACGGATCCCGTTCGTCAACGTCGCCCTGATCGCCCTCAACGCGCTCGCGTTCGTCGCCGAACTCGCCGCGAACAGCCAGGGCGGGCTCGCGCGCGTGGTGCAGCACTGGTCGCTGATCCCGGCCGACTACGCGGCGCACGCGGGCCTCGGCGGACCGGTGCCCTGGACGCTCGTGACCTCGATGTTCCTGCACGCGGGCTGGGCTCACTTCCTCGGCAACATGGTCTACCTGGGGATCTTCGGCGACAACGTCGAGAGCGCGCTGGGGCACGTCCGCTACCTTGCGTTCTACCTCGCGAGCGGGGTCGTCGGCGGACTCGCGCACATCGTCACGTCGCCCGCTTCGACGCTGCCGACGCTCGGCGCGTCGGCCGCGATCTCGGGCGTGCTCGCGGCCTACGTCCTCTACTTCCCGCGCAACCGTGTGCTGGTGTGGTTCTGGTTCCGCATCCTCGCGGTGCCGGCGCTGGTCGTAATCGGGTTGTGGGCGATCCTGCAGCTGATCAGCGGGGCGGGGACGCTGGTCGCGGCCGCCGGCGGCGGCGGCACGGCCTACCTCGCCCACGTGGGCGGCTTTGCGGGCGGACTCGCGCTCGCGGCGCTGTTCATGCCGAAGGAGATTCGGGCGGAGCGGCGGGACGCCGCGCACCGGGGCCCCGAGCGCTAGACCGCGACCTCGTGCTCGCGCAACGCGTCTTCGAGCGAGGTCTTGCGGTCGGTCGATTCCTTGCGCAGCCCGATGATGAGCGCGCAGGGCACCTGGAACGTGCCCGCAGGGAAGGCCTTTGGCCACGTCCCCGGGATCACCACCGAGCGCCTGGGCACCCGGCCGCGCGTGACCACGGGCGCGTTGCCGGTGACGTCGATGATCGGCGTGCTCGCGGTGAGCACGGTGTTCGCGCCCAGCACCGCCGCCTCCTCCACGATCACGCCTTCAACCACGATCGAGCGCGAGCCGATGAACGCGTGGTCCTCGATGATCACCGGCTGCGCCTGCGGCGGCTCGAGCACACCGCCGATCCCGACGCCGCCCGAAAGGTGAACGCCCTTGCCGACCTGGGCGCACGAGCCGACCGTCGCCCAGGTGTCGACCATCGCGCCGGCGCCGACCCATGCGCCGACGTTGACGTAGCCGGG
>JBDTYW010000395.1:0-2754 GCA_040005445.1 Candidatus Eiseniibacteriota bacterium | reverse complement strand
TGGCTACGGGACAGTCTGGGACTGATCAGATCCCCGGCCGAGATCGAAACGCTCTCCCCGGTAAGAAGCGACAGTGGTGTTTCTGACCAGATGCAGAATCGTTCCGGCTGGAACTTCAAGTCCTCGCGGCACTGGACGGTTGCCCGTCGCCCGGACCACCGCGCGTCTGATCGCCGGGCCGAGTGCCAGCAACGCGGCTTTTACCGCGATCTCCGCATTGGCCCCGCCATCGTAATTTTCCAATGCTGTCACGAGTTCCGGACTTTGGAGCCACAACTCCAGGGCACGCCCGAACGCCTGGAGTGCCGGTTCCGACTCGTACCATTCGCGCTCAATCGCGAGGATAGCGAGGATCTTCGAATTGGAACGATCACCCAGAGCAATGCAGGGTAGCCGGTCTTCCTCGACGCCAAGCATCCTGGCCTGAATCCGAGACTGCTCCAGGACATTAGACCGCTCGCGACCCTCCTTATAGACTCCCTCGACGTAACGCGCAGTCTCCACGGGCGCCGCGGCAACCTCCTCCGTCGAACGGTATCTGCGGGAGAACGCGCCCGATTGGCTCGGGTCCCCAATCGCTACAAGATCAAGGTGGTTGCCCGAGGCCGCGTCCAATTCGTGCACGAGCTGCTTTATGCGATCCACGACGGCGAAGCTGTGACCGTCGGGGAGAACGTAGGCGCGGAGCCTCGGGAGCTCGCTCATCCAGTCACCGCAGACCAGATCCACGGTCCGCTTCGAGACTGAGCGACTCGGCACTCGACTCAGTTGATGGCGAGGACTCAGGAGGCGGCGCGGGTGCCTGCGGGGTGGAAGCAGGGGTTGTCGCGGGCGAGATGGGGCGGGCGACGGGAATCAGCGTCAGTCCCTTCTCGCCGGGCCCGGGAGTTTGATTAGCCCGAGCGGGGCGTCCCGGAGACGCGGTGTTGATTACCTTTGTCACCGTTAGCCCCGAGTTGGCAGCCCGAGTTGCCCCCAGTGGGTGAGCGAAGTCGACGCTGTTCGAGCGACCCCTACCGAACCAGATGCCTTTGACAGCCATGGTGCGTCCGCCTTTCTCGCGCTCTAGGCGCTTGGCGGCGCCAAGTTCTCGCGCGTCCTTACGCGAAAATCGTTGGGCCTCGACGCAATTCTGTCCCGGGGAGAAGCCGGCACCCCCCTATTCAGAGTGGATGCAGGCTCGACGTCGCGTCGCCGGAACTCTAACAGTGGTTTGTGACCAGTTCTGCAAGTGCCTGTCGTGCAACGGACTAAAGAGAGAAGGTGCGTATATGAGAAGAGTCGCTTTCTACACTCGCATCAGCACCGACGAGGACAAGCAGAAGTACTCGCTTGATGCCCAGCATGATCGTCTGGAGGCGTTCTGCCAGGGCGTCTACGGAGACGCCGGCTACACGCTCGTCGAGGTCTTCCGCGACACCGAGAGCGGCGCCCACCTCAACCGCCCGGCATTGACGCGAATGCTCGCCGACGCCGAGGCGGGCCGATTCGACGAGCTGATCGTGTTCCGCGTCGACCGGCTCTCGCGCAAGCTGAATGATCTCGGGCCCATGGTTGAGCGCCTGACCCAGTGGGGTGTCGCCTTCCGCAGCGTCAGCGAGTCGTTCGACACGGCCTCGCCCTCGGGCCGCGCGATGATGCAACTCCTCGGCGTGTTCGGCGAACTCGAGCGCGAGACCATCATCGAACGGACGATCGTCGGCATGGAGAGGAAGGCCCGGACCGGCGTCTGGGTCGGCGGCACGGTCCCCTATGGCTACCGCATTCGAGACGACAAGAAGGGGATCGTGATTCACGAGGACGAGGCGTTCATCGTGCGCCGCGCCTTCACGCGCTACGCGACCGGCGCGGTCGGCGTTCGGTCTCTGCGCGATGAGCTTACCGGCGACGGGCACTGGAAGCGGACGGGCCGGCCGTGGGACGCGCGCTGCCTGCTCCACATGCTCCGCAACCCGGTCTACGTCGGCAAGCTCCGCTGGAAGACCGAGATGCACCAGGGCACGCACGAGGCGATCGTCCCGGCCGAACTCTTTGCCCGCGCCGGGGCCGTCCTCCGGGGGCGCGCCGACGACCTCAAGGGTCGCCAGTGGCACACCGGAAGTGAGCGCCTGGCTACCGGGCTCATCTTCTGCTCCAAATGCGGCAGGGGCATGGTCGGCGTCAGCGGGCTCAAGAACGGAAAGAGGACCGCGTACTACGCCTGCAACGGCCGGCTGACCAAATCCGGCTGCCGCATGGACTACATCCGGGCGGACCTGCTCGAGGGGCAGATCATCGCCGGCTTCCAGGACCTGTTCCGCACCCGCGAGATGGTCGAGCGGGTCTGGCGCGAGGCCCAGCGGCTGATCGAGAAGGAGCGGCCCGAGATCGAAGCCGAAGCCGGCAAGGTCGAACGCGACGTCGCGCGCGCCGAGGAGCAGCTCGATAAGTACTTCCTGGCGTTCGAGGATGGCACCATGAAGCCAGGCGACTGCGCACCGCGGGTCGAAGGGCTCAAGCGCCAGATCGAGGCGCTGACGGAGCGCCGGGCCGTGCTGGCGAGGCAGAGCGAACGGCTCTCGCTGCCGACGCTGGACCTCGACGAAGTCGCCTCCCTGCTCGCCGACTTCGAACGCGGGTTCGAGTCCGAACTCAACGCCGAACGGAAGCACCTCCTCCACCGGCTCGTAAAGGAAGTGCGGGTGCAATCGCGGGATACCGCCGAGGTCTGGTATGCGTTTCCGCAGCCGGTGGGCGCGGCGCAGGCGCGCGTTT
>JBDTYW010000394.1:0-2758 GCA_040005445.1 Candidatus Eiseniibacteriota bacterium | reverse complement strand
GCTTGTCGGTCCCCTGCCCCTCGGCGGAGACGACCCGACCGCGCCCGAACTTGTCGTGTTGAACCCGCTTGCCGACCGCCGGGTCGCGCGGATTCGCAGTTCCCGGGAACGACGGCGAGGCGGCGACACGCCCCCCTCCCCCGCCGCTGAAGCCGCCCGAGGCGATCGAGGGCCGTGACACCAGCGGGCTCTCGACGCTCAGCAGCTCGCTCGGAATCTCGCGTGCGAAGCGCGAGAGCTCGGCGGCCCCCGTGCGGTCGTAGCGCCGGCGGAATGACGCGGCGCTCAGGATGACTTCCTGCTCCGCGCGCGTCAAGGCCACGTAGAACAGGCGGCGCTCCTCCTCGAGTTCGTGGTCCTCCGCGAACGCCGAGCCGTGCGGCAGGAGCCCCTCTTCGAGGCCCGCGATCATGACCACCGGAAACTCGAGGCCCTTCGCGTTGTGCATGGTCATGAGCACGACCCGATCGTCGCTCGCCGCCCAGCGGTCGACGTCGGCGACGAGCGCCGCCTCCGAGAGGAACGCGGCGGTCGAGCCCGAGCCGTCGTCGCCGCGACCGTCCTCGGCGAACTGGCGCGCCGCAACCACGAGCTCGCCCACGTTCTCGCGCCGCTCGGGGGAATCCTCCGGGTGCGCGTCGTCGAGGTGATCGAGATATTCCGTGCGCCGCAGGATCTCCTCGATCAGGAGGTCGGCCGGCTCCTGCTCGCGCGCCCGCACTTCATCCAGGAGGTCGAGCAGCGCCCGCGCCTTGAGCGTCGCGGCGCCGGCGAGCAGCCCGGCCTCCGCGAGCGCCGCGAGCGCCGCGGCCGGCACCTCGCCCTTGCGCGCGGCGACCTCGATGCGTTCGCGCACCTTGTCGCCCAGGCCCCGGCGTGGGGTGTTGAGGATGCGCAGGAACGACACCACGTCGCGCGGGTTGAGCGCCGCGCGCAGGTAGGACAGCACGTCCTTGACCTCCTTGCGGTCGTAGAACGACACGCCGCCCACGAGGTCGTATGGCACGCCCACGCGTCGGAACGCGATTTCGAGTGCGCGCGACTGGGCGTTCGTGCGGAACAGCACCGCGACGTCGCGCAGGGCGCGCCCCTTCTCGCCCTGCTTGAGCGCCTCGCGTGCGAGGCGCTCGCCCTCGGCCTGCTCGTCGCCCGAGAGGATGAGCCTGAGCCTGGGGCCCGGCCCCTCGGTCGTCCACAGCGTCTTGCCCTTGCGCGCGCGGTTCTTCGCGATCACCGCGGACGCCGCCGCCAGGATGTTGCCGGTGGAGCGGTAGTTCTGCTCGAGCCGGATGATCGCCGCGCCCGGGAAGTGGCGTTCGAAGTCGAGCACGTTCGACAGGTCCGCACCGCGCCAGCCGTAGATGCTCTGGTCGTCGTCGCCCACCGCGGTCACGTTCTTGTGCTGCGCCGCGAAGGCGGTGACCAGGCGGAACTGCGCATGGTTCGTGTCCTGGTACTCGTCGACCAGGACGTGGCGGAATCGGCCGGCGTAGCGCGCGCGCACGTCGGGGTCGACCTCGAGCAGGCGCGCCGCGCGCACGATCAGGTCGTCAAAGTCGACCGCGCCGGCGCGCACGAGGCCCTGCTCATAGGCTTCGTACACCCGGCCGATGCGGCGATCCACGTCCGAGACCGCCGCCCTCAAGTAGCCCTCGGGATCGACGAATGCGTTCTTCGCGCCGGAGATGCGCGACAGGAACACGCCGGGTTTGACGTCGTCCACCGCCACGTCGGCTTCGCGTATCGCCTGCTTGAGCAACGCGAGTTGGTCCTCGCGATCGAAGATCGTGAATGCCGGCGGGAGCCCCGCGCGGGCGGCCTCGCGGCGCAGGAGGCGTGCGCAGGTCGCATGGAACGTGCCCACCCACAGCTCGCGCGCGGCCTCGGGGCCGACCAGCGACTCGATGCGGGCCTTCATCTCGCGCGCGGCCTTGTTCGTGAACGTGAACGCCAGAACGCCCGCCGGGGGCACCGCGCGCTCGCCGACCAGGTGCGCGATGCGGCGTGTCAGCACGCGCGTCTTGCCCGACCCCGCGCCCGCCACGACGAGCAATGCGCCGTCGCCGTGGGTCACGGCTTCGCGCTGGGCGTCGTTCAGGTCGGTGGTGTCGGTGGTCATCATTCCTTTTTTTCCTGGCCGTTGGCGTGGGCGGGGAGGGATCGGGGCCAGGCGGGATCCGCGCGCCGCCTCCCCTCGGATGGGCGCATGTTGCCGTTGCTCGTCGAGGTTCATGGCGCCTGCGGCGCATGGACCTCTCCAGTCCCGCCCGGCCCCGCTCGCTCCCCGCCCCGACATTGGTGGGCAAATGCGATCGATTACCACGGCCAACACCGTGGTGAAGGGCGCGCGCGGAACCGTGTCCAGCGGGCTACGGCGACAATGTGCCGGAGTGGGCGGGATTTGTCACGGGCGGATCGTTCGGGTTGTCGATCCGCTACCGATCCGGCGCGCCTTCCATCGTGCGGAGGGCAAACCCACCTGGCTCCGGATCGAAGCGATCCATGATTTTCGCCAGGGGCAGTCCGAAACCCGGGAGATAGCCGTGGTCGACCTCGAGAAACTCGATGCACGTGACGAAGGTGCGCTCGGGTCCCTTCTGCTCGGGCGTGAACGGGACCACGAGGGTGTCGCCAACCTCGACCGGGAGGCACGGTGCCATCTCATGCAGCGTGACTCGGATGCGCGTGGGCCCGGCGCAAGTCTTCCCTGCGAGTTGGGCGAGCGGGCGGCACCGATACAAGGAGATGTTCGGCGACA
>JBDTYW010000393.1:0-2764 GCA_040005445.1 Candidatus Eiseniibacteriota bacterium | reverse complement strand
GAGGCGCGCCATGGCCTCGATCTCCATGTCGTTGATGCCCTTCATCACGACCATGTTGAGCTTGATCGGTGTCAGCCCGGCCTCCTCGGCCGCGGCGATGCCGTCGAACACCTGCTCGAGCGAGGCGTTGACTGAGATCTTCTTGAACGAGTCCGGATCGAGCGTGTCGAGCGAGACGTTCACGCGCTTGAGGCCCGCCGCGCGCAGCGCCACCGCGTGCGGCCGCAGCAGCACGGCGTTGGTCGAGAGCGCGAGGTCCTCGACGCCGGGCAGCGCCGCGAGGCGTGCGACCAGCGTCGGCAGGTCCTTGCGCACGAGCGGTTCGCCGCCGGTGAGGCGGAACTTGCGGACGCCCAGGCCGACCAACGCCTCGGCGATCGTCCCGATCTCCTCATAGGAGAGAATGCTGTCCGGCGTCTCGCCGCCGAGATAGCCGTCGGGCATGCAATACGAGCAACGCAGGTTGCAGCGGTCCGTGACCGAGATGCGTACATAGCGAATTGCGCGTCCGAAGGGATCGATCATGGCGTTACAAGAGTAGCACGCGCCGCGGCGGGTGGTCACCCTGGGCGCGGGCCGCCTCCGGGCCGCGCGCCGGCCGGGAGGTGGCGGGCTAACGCCTAGCCAATGTGCAGCTTCCGATTGTTTCGGTCCCTCCGAACGTGTAGCGTGCGCGGCGATGACCGAGTTCAAGTTCCTCCAGCTCTCCGACCTGCACCTGGGCCGCCCGTTCACCTGGCTTCCCGAGGCGATTGCCGAGAAGCGTCGCGCCGACCAGCGCGAGCTGCTCTGGCGCGCGGTCAAGCTCGCCATCGATCGTCGCCTGGGCGCGATCCTGATCGTGGGCGACCTGTTCGACGGCGAGGTGGCCGATCGCGAGACCGTCGGCCGCGCGATCGAGTGCGTATCGCAGGAGGGCTGCCCGCCGGTGTTCATCGCGCCCGGCAACCATGACTGCTTCTCGCGCTCCACGTTTTACTACGACAATCGCCGCCTGCTCGCCGCCGGGCAGGCGCCGTGGCCCGCGCACGTGCACATCTTCGGCTCGCCGCGCTTCGAGGCCGCAGCGGTGGCCGGCCGGGACGACGTCACGGTGTGGGGCCGCTGCGTGCACGAAAACGTGGACTCGAGCGAGCGCGTGCTCGCCGCCGATCGCCCCGCGCTCGAGGAGGGCCGCCTCCACGTCCTGATGATCCACGGTTCGCGCGACGGCTCGCTGCCGCCGGGCAAGCGCATCACCGCGCCGTTCAACGACGCCGAACTGCTCGCCTGGGGCGCCGACTACGCCGCGCTCGGGCATTATCACCGTCCCGCGAGGATCACCGACGAGGAGGGCGTGGTGCGCGCCGCGTACGCGGGCTCGCCGATCGCACTCGCCATCGACGAGACCGGGCCCCGCCACGTACAGGTCGTGACCGTCGAGCACAACGGCCTTCACCGCCGGGTCGAGCTCGAGCCGCTCGAACTCGATGCCAGGCGCCTTCACCGGATCGAGGTCTCCGCCGCGGGCGTGAGCTCGCCGGAGGGCCTGAAGTCCCGCATCGACGAGGCGCTCGAGACTGCGCTCGTAGGCGAGAAGGACCTCGTGATCGTCACGCTCACCGGGCGCACGCGCCCGGGGCTCGACCTCAAGCCGAAGGCCGACGAGGAGGCCGGGCGCATCTTCTGGCTCAAGATCGACGCCTCGGGGCTCCGGCCCGACTACGACCTGTCGATCTATCGGCGGGGCGAGCCGCGCACGACCGAGGAGCGTTTCGCGCGGTCGCTGCTCGAGGAAATCGAACAGGCGAGCGACCCCGAGCGTAAGCGCGTGCTCGAAGCGGCGCTCTACTATGGCCTCGACGCGCTCAAGCTGGGCGACGTGGCCCCGCGCTACGAGTTCGAGGCCGACGCGAGCGGAGCGGTGACGCCGGCTTCGTCGCCGAGCGGCCAGGCTCAGGCTCCGCGCGCAGGCGAGGGCCGATGATCCTCCGCCGGCTCCGGGTCGAGGGCTTCGGGGGCCTGCACGGCGAGTGGCGCTTCGATCCCGTTCGGCTCAACCTGCTGGTCGGCGAGAACGAGCTCGGCAAGACCACGCTCGCCTCCGCGATCACCGCCGCGCTGTTCGGGCTCGAGTCCGACAAGCGCTCCTACCGCGACGGCCGCGCCACTCCGTTCGATCACTACAAGCCGTGGAACGGCCGGCCCTATGCGCTCGAGCTCGAGTTCGACGTGCGCGGCAAGCGCTACGTGATCAACCGCCACTTCGGCAACAACAAGCTGACCGTGCTCGAGGACGGGCGCGACGTGACCGAGGACTTCCGCCATGGCTCGGGCGAGTACAAGGTGGGGGAGGAGCTGCTCGGCCTGAGCGGCCCCGAGCAATTCGCGCGCACCGCGCTCTGGTTGCAGCCCGGCCCGACGCGGCTCGGCGGCGACGACGTGCGCCCGGACGCCTCGCTCACCGCGCTGCTCGACGGCATGGCCTCGAGCGTCACCGGCGATGCCTCGTCGGCGGGCGCGATGCAGGTGCTCGACGACGCGCTGCGCAACTACAAGGGCCATGCCCAGTCGGGCATGGTGGCGAACGAGATCAAGAAGCTCGGAGTCGGGCTCGCGACCACCGCAACCGACCTGTCGGCCGCCGAGAGCGACCGCGCGCAGCTCGCCGAAACGCTGGCGCGCCTGGCCGACCTCGAGGACCAGGAATCCCGCCTAGGCCGGGCGCTCGAGGAGGCCCGCCTCGCGGTCGCCGCTCGCCGGCTGCTCGAGCTCGAGCAGGCGC
>JBDTYW010000392.1:0-2768 GCA_040005445.1 Candidatus Eiseniibacteriota bacterium | reverse complement strand
GTTCGCGAACCAGGCGAGGAGCGCGTTGTTCTCGTCGTCGGGGTGCGCCCCGACGTAGAGCACGCTGCCGGTCACGCGCATGCGCTCGAGCCCGGCCTGAATGCCGGCGGCGTCGAGCGCGCGCAGCGGTTCGGGATGGGCGTGCGCGGGTGTGGGCGGGGCCAGGAGCGTGAGCATCAGGGCGAGGGCGAAACCGACGCGCGGGCGGAGCTGGGACATCGGACCTCCGGGGCAGGATGCGGCGGGCCACGCCTCGAGCGAGACGTGGCCCGCGACCAGGATGAGCGGTGACTACATTCCCTTGGTCTTGTCCTTGGCCTTGGCGGCCTCGGCCTGCTCGCGCGCGGTCCACGGCGGAACGATCCCGTTCATGCGCGCGTAGGCGATGGACTGGCCGAGATGCTCGTGGGCGTGGCTGAGGATGATCATCTCGACGTCGCGCATCGTGCCGTCGTGGTCGAAGATCTTGACGGTCTTGTCGAGGTCCGCGTCGCTCGTGTTGCGAATCGCCTCCTCGGCATGATCGAACGAGGCCTTGAGCAACTCGATCGTCTTCGCCTTGTCGGCGGCGCTCTTCTCGATCTTCATGGCCTCGACGCCCTCGGGCACGGCGACGCCGAGCAACGTGGGAATCAGGTAGTTCGCCTGCGCGACGTGGAGAAAGACTTCGCCGGTCGAGCGCACGCCCTTGCCGGGCCGCCACGCGTACTTCGCGACGGGAGTGGCGTCGGCGAGATCGATGAGCTTGCCCCGCGCGTCTTCGATGGAGGCCAGCAGGTCGTGCTTGTAGCCCGAGTCCTGCGCGCGGGCGATTCCCGCCGGCACGAGGCCGGCCGTGATCGCGAACGCGGCAAGTGTGGACATGAGGATGACGCGGCGAATCTCGGTACGAGGATACATGGCGACCTCCGTGGCGTGGGTACCCCATCGAGGGGGAGCGCCCATGCTAGCGCACTCTCCCGCTCGATGCTCGTCCGACGATCAGGCCCTCAGGAGCGGTCGGCGTCGCCCCGGGCCAGCCGTTCGAGCGCCGCGCCGGTCAGGCGGTTGGTGGTCCACTCGTCCATGGACTCCGCGCCGATGCGCTTGTAGAAACCGATCGCCGGCTTGTTCCAGTCGAGCACGACCCAGTCGAGCCGTCCGCAGCCGCGCTCGAGCGTGATCGCGGCGAGGCGTGCGAGCAGGGCCTTCCCCGCCCCGGCGCCGCGCGCCTCCGGCAGCACGAACAGGTCTTCGAGGTAGAGCCCGGGGCGGCCGAGGAACGTGGAGTAGGTGCGGAAGAACAGGGCGTAGCCCACGGCGCTCCCGTCGAGCGAGGCCACGATCGCCTCGGCCGCGGGGCGTGGACCGAACAACCCCTCGGCCAGGTCGGCCTCGGTCGAGACCATTGCGGACTCGAGCTTCTCGTAGATCGCAAGCTGGCGGATCAGCCCGTACAGGAGTGGCACGTCGGCCGGCGTCGCGGCCGCGACTGTGACCGTGCTCACGACGTCGCGGGCTCGGCGGCCTTCTGCGCGGCGAGCGTCGCGGGATCGTTGTAGCCGACCTGCACCTCGCGCGGGATGTAGGCGTCGAGCAGCTGCGCCAGCGCGTTCGTCTCCTTGACGAGGTTGCGCGCGACCACGAGGCGCTGCACCTGGTTCGTGCCCTCGTAGATCTGCGTGATCTTGGCGTCGCGCATGTACTTCTCGATCGGATAGTCGCGCATGTAGCCGTAGCCGCCGAAGATCTGCACGGCGTCGGTGGTGACCTTCATCGCGGTGTCGGTCGCGTAGAGCTTCGCCATGGCGGCCATCTTGTTCGCGCTCGGCAGCTTCTTGTCGAGGCAGGTCGCGCTGGCGTACACGAGCTGGCGGGCGGCCTCGACCTGCGCCGCCATGTCGGCGAGCATCTGCTGGATCATCTGGAACGAATTGACCGGCGCGCCGAATTGCTGGCGGCGCGCGGAGTAGACCATCGCGTATTCGAGCGCGCCCTGCGCGAGGCCCAGGCCCTGCGCCGCCACGCCGGGGCGGGCCAGGTCGAGCGTGCCCATCGCGTGGTGAAAGCCGAAGCCGGGCTGGCCGCCGAGCAGTTGCGAAACGTCCGCCTTGACGCCCTTGAACACGGTCTCGACCACGGGCACGCAGCGAATACCCATCTTGTCCTCGACCTTGCCCACGGTGAACCCCGGCGTGCCCTTCTCGACCAGGAACGCGGAGATGCGGCGCGACTTCGACGCCGGGTCGGTCACGGCGAAGACGGTATACAGATCCGCGGCGCCGCCGTTGGTCGTCCACTTCTTCTCGCCGTTGATGACGTAGCCACCCGCGCCGTCGGACTTCGCCTCGAGCCTCAGGCTCTGCGCGTCGGAGCCCGCGTATTTTTCGGAGAGGCAGAACGCGATCAGCTTCTCGCCCGAGGCGATCTTCGGGAGCCACTTCGTCTTCTGCTCCTCGTTCGCGCCGACCAGGATCGGGAACGAGCCCAGCGCGTTCACGCAGTACATCACGCCCACGCCGCCGCACGCGCGCGAGAGCTGCTCGATGACCAGGCACAGGTCGAGCACGCTGCCGCCGGCGCCGCCGTATTCCTTGGGGATCCACACGCCGAGCAGTCCGGCTTCGGCGATCGCCTCCTTGATCTCCCACGGATATTCCTGGAGGTCGTCGTACTTGCGTGCGAGCGGGCGCACCACCTTCTCGGCCACCTGGCGGGCCTTCTCCTGCCACATGCGGTTCTGGTCGTTGAGAAAGGGCATGGACTCCTCGGAGCGAGAGCGGCCCGGA
>JBDTYW010000391.1:0-2781 GCA_040005445.1 Candidatus Eiseniibacteriota bacterium | reverse complement strand
ACTTGCCCGCGCCCTTGGCGTTGAGCTTGACGCGCACCCCGATGTGCGGCCGGATCCCGAGGCGCTCGGCGGCCGAGAGCACGAGCTCGAGCTCGCGGAAGCGATCGACGACGATGATCGAGTAGCGTCCGAGGCGCTGCGCGAGCAACGCGGTCTCGATGTATTCGACGTCCTTGTAGCCGTTGAGCACGAGTAACGCGTTCGGGTTGTCCTGCAGCGCGAGCGCGACCAGCAGCTCGGGCTTGGAGCCGGCCTCGAGCCCGAGGTTGTAGGGCTTGCCGAAGCGCACCAGTTCCTCGACCACGTGATGCTGCTGGTTCACCTTGATCGGGAACACGCCCTTGTACTGCCCCTGGAAGCCGTACTCCTTGATCGCGGTGGCAAAGCACTCGCAGATCATCTTCACGCGGCTGTGCAGGATGTCGGAGAAGCGAATCAGCAGGGGCATTCCGAGCCCGCGTGCCTTGAGGTCCTGGACAAGCTCGAACAGGTCGACGGCAGGTCCGCCGTTTCCATCCGGGGTGACCTGGATGTGGCCGGCCTCGTTGATGCGGAAGTAGCCGGCTCCCCATGCGTTGACGTTGTACGTCTCGGCGGCGTCGCGAATCGTCCAGGAGCGGATCTCGTTCACTCGGTTCTCCTGCGGGTGGAGAGGCAGGCGCGCAAGCGCACGCCGTGGAACCGGATCATCGTGAAATTCGGCTTGGGAATTAAGCAAAAAATGCCGTCGGGGGAAAATACCTGCGCGCGCCGAGTCACGGGCGGCGGCGCGGCGCGCGGCTCAGGCGCGGGCGTCGGGGGAGAGGCCGAGCGCGAACAGCAGCCGATCGACGGTGATCGGCGGGGCGATGCAGGAGGAATCGACCGGCCGGACACCGCCGATCGCCCGGGACACGGGCTGGGGGGCGAGCACTGCCAGCGGGCGGGCTCCGAGGAGACCTCGCGCCTCCTTCAGCGTGTGTTGCAACTCGAGCGGGCTGCGCGCCCGGGTCAGCACGATGGCGACGACCGAGTCGAGGTCGGGGTCGCTCGACAGCGCCGCCAGCCCGTCGATCGTGCACACCGAGGCGCCCAAATGCTCCGCCAACTCGTCGATCACGCACCTCAAGCTGGGATCCGGATCGCCTTCGAGGGCGACGATCGGCGGCAGGCGGTGTGCGACGTCCACGGCCGCGTCGACACGTGCCGCTTGCCGTCTCCCGGGGCGGGGGCGGGAGCGCAGAGCGAAACCGGGAAGGGCGAGCTTGAACACGGACATGGGGTCTATCCTCACTGCGAGTTCGCATGAAATGATGGACCACTGGCTTCAGGATACCTCTCGCCGGAGGTACGACCCCACAAGGTTACCAGACGCCGCGTAATTTTTGCCTCATGGATTTCGCTCCTCGTGCGCGGGCGACTGGATAGCGGCTCCCCGCGTCCCAGGGCGCGACCCTAAGTCGTTTGCTATCAAGAGCCGAACACCTCCCCGGCGGCGGCGAAATGTCCGTTCCTGCCCTCGTACCCAATTTTCGAGGCACTCACATCGGGTTCACAGGTGTGGGGTAGGCTCCTGCGATGTCCGCGACCCGCACCGCTCCTCCCGCTCCCCGGATCCTCGTCGTCGAGGATGATCCGAAGACCCGCGACACGCTCGTCCTCTACCTGGAGCATGCCGGCTTCCTCGTGTGCGCCGTGGGGGACGGCGCGGCGGCGCTGGCGGAGGCGGAGCGCTGCCCTCCCGATCTGGTCGTGCTCGATCGCATGCTCCCGGGACTCGACGGCATGGAACTGTGCCGACGCCTGCGCGAGGATCGGCCCCATCCGGTGATCTTCCTGACCGCGCGCGCGACCGAGGAGGACCGCCTGGCCGGGCTCGAGCTCGGCGCCGATGATTACGTCGTCAAGCCGTTCAGCCCACGCGAGCTGGTGGCGCGCGTGCGGGCGGTGCTGCGCCGCGCCCCGGGAGCCGACCTGCCGCAGCCGCTCACCGTGGGCGACCTGACGCTCGATCCGGGGCGGCGCTGCGCTGAGGTGGCGGGGCGCGTCGTGCCCCTGACGGCCCGGGAATTTCGGTTGATGGCGACGTTCGCGCGCGCTCCCGGGAGGACCTTCTCGCGCGAGGAGCTCGTCGAGCGTGCGTTTGGAGACGACTTCGACGGGTTCGATCGCACGGTCGACGCGCACGTCGTCAACCTGCGCCGCAAGCTCGAGGCCGACCCGTCGAGGCCCACGCGGCTGGTGACGGTGTTCGGCGCAGGCTACCGGCTCGACGTCCGCCCGCGATGACCCTGCGCCTGCGGCTGTTCGCCATGGGCGCCCTGGTCGCGTTGGTCGCCGTCGCCGCGGTCTGGCTGGTGGCGGGCCGACGCGTCGAGGGTGAGTTCCAGACGTTTCTCGAGCGCGACGATCACGTGCGCTTCGCGCGCGTGGCCTCGGAGGTCGCGGCCCGGGTGGCGCGCGGGGAGGCCGCGGGCGAGGTGGCGACGTTGCTCGCGCGCGCCGGGCCGACGCTGCGCGGCCCCGTGGCGTGGATCGACCCGGCGGGGCGCCTGCTCGCCGCGTCGGACTCGACGCTGGCGCGGGCGCGATTCTCGTTCGGCCCCGGCGACGAGGTGCGCGTCACCCGGCAGCGCCGCGCGTCCGGGGGCGAGGTGCGGACGGAGACGTTCGCCTGGATCGGCCTGCGCCACGTCGCGCTCGAAGGTCCGGCGGGCGCGGCCGCGGGCACGCTGTGGCTGTTTCCCCCGATGTCCGCGCGCGCTCCCCTGGGCGGAGCCGCCGGCGGGGAGGCGGGCTTCC
>JBDTYW010000390.1:0-2784 GCA_040005445.1 Candidatus Eiseniibacteriota bacterium | reverse complement strand
AAATGGCGGGGTTGACGGGACTCGAACCCGCGACCTCCTGCGTGACAGGCAGGCGTTCTAACCAACTGAACTACAACCCCACCAAACGAATGGGGGCCCGGGGCCCCCGCAACGAGGTCGCATCCTAGCCGGGCGCTCGTGCGGGTGTCAAGGCGCGGATCCCGTGATTCCCGACGGGCGCGCTCAGGCGGCAGGTCGCGCGCCGTCCGGGCGATCCTCGCGCACGAGCACCATGAAGAAGAACTGGGCGAAATAACGAAACGGCCACATCCGGCCGAGCCCGAACTGCAACCGGTTGAACGGCGCGAATAAGGAAGTTCCGTACAGGAGCCGCAGCAGGTGCGTCTCCAGCAGAAGGTTTGCCCCGTCGGTGCGCACCAGGCGCAGGCCGTCGCCCTTCATCAGGCGCAGCGACCGCGGGAACGGGAACTTGAGGTGATCCTCGAATTCCAGGTTCCGGGGAGGACGCTTGATCACATAGGCCAGCCGGGCTGCCTGGTACGGGAACGACCAGGCGTTCGGCAGGGTCACGACCGCGACGCCGCGCGGGGACAGCATGCTCTTGATGTTCGACACCACGAGCTCGGGGTGGGCGGTGTGCTCGATGACCTCGGTGCAGAGGATGAAATCGTACTTCGCCTCGCGGTCGAGGCGCTCGGCGTCGGCGACGTCGAACGCGATCGAGCGCCCGCCCTCGTCCAGGCCGAACGTCCGGCTCGCGCGCTCGATCATATCGGGGACGATGTCGATGCCCCGCACGCGCTTGTAGCCGAAGTCCGAGATCATCTTCGAGTAGATGCCGGTGTTGCAGCCGATGTCGAGCGCCGAGTCGAACGCGACGGCTGTGCCGCCCTTGATCAGGTCCTGCATCAAGAGGAAGAACAGGTTCATCCGTTCCCGGTGCAGGACCTTGGTCTCGACGTCATCCGCGTAATCGCAGATCCGGTTCAGCCGCGCCTGTAACTCGTCCTGGTCATCGCAGGCGAAATCCACCCTGTAGAACAAATCACCTCCTGGATGGTTCCGCGGCGGCAGCGACCAGCGGCGCGGCCTCAGGGTACGACGGCGATCTTTCGGCGCTCCGTCCGGTTGCCCTGGGACAGGCGAAGCACATAGACGCCCGCAGCAAGATCGTCCTGGCGATCGAGTTCGACGGTGTGCAAGCCGGGGCCGAAATTCGCCAGGTCCCGGTGCAGGACGCGGCGGCCTCGGACATCGAGCAGGTCGAGCGAGGCCGGCCGCGTGTCTCCCAGGCGGAACGTGACCTGGAGATGCCCCGGGGACGGATTCGGCCACACGCCGGCAAGGCCGAACTCGATCGCGCCAGGAACCTGCACCCAGTGCTCCTCGGTGAACGTCTCACCGCCGGCGCCCGGGATGCCCAGACGATAAGCATAACGCCCTCCCGCGGCAATCCGGTCTTCGAGCACGATCCGCCCGGAGGCGTCGGACTCGAGCGTGCGGAGCAATTGCCAGTCCATCCCCCCGGAGCGGCGATACGCGTTCGCCCTCTGCCCGGTCCCATCGGGCGTGAACCACGTGAGCGTCACCGCGCCTGGCGCCGTCCGCTCGTCCGCGAACGAGAGCAGCGTCGGCGTCGGCACCTGGTTCCAGTTCAGCGCCCAGGTGTCCTCGAACGCAATGGACCCGTCATTGCCGCCGAACATCAGGAGGCGATCGAGCGTCGGGTCGTAGATGCTGAACGAGAAGTCGCGCGGCTTTGGGGGCCCGCCCGTGGGCGACAGCGCCGACCACGCCGGGGTCGCCAGCGCGAGCGCGTAGACCCAGTTGTGAAGCCCGCCGTCGTAACCGCCGAACACGAGCATGCGGTCGCGGATCGGATCGTAGATCGCGTCGTGTCCCCTCAGCGGGTTCGGGGGAGATCCAGCCGGCGTCAGCAGCTCCCACGTCGGAGTGCCGGACAGGTTGAGCGCCCACACGTTGTTGAAATCACTGAAGCCGTCGAACCCGCCGAACACGAGCATGCGATCGCGCACGGAATCGTAGACCATGGAGTGCGCGTAGCGGGCTTGCGGCGGCGACCCCAGAGGCGTGAGCATCGTCCAGGTCGGCGTCCCCCCGAGGCTGAGCGACCAGAGTTCGCTGAGCGGGGCCCCGCCGTTCCATCCGCCGAATACCAGCAGGCGATCACGCAACGGATCGAACGCGCCAGCCATTGCCTCACGCGGCGTCGGCGGGATGCCGGCCGGACCGAGTGGGAGCCAGTTCCCGGTCGCCAGGTCGAAGGTCCACGTATCGTTGTAGAAGTTGTTCAGGTCCCGGCCGCCGAACAGCACCAGCCGGTCCGCCGGCGGATCGGAAATGAGGACGTGGTCGGACCGGGGAACCGGATGGAGTGCCGAGGCGAGATCGGGGCGCGACCAGACGGGCGCTCCGCTGAGCCCGAGTGCCCAGGTGTCGTTCAGCCAACCGTCGTCGTAGCTGTACCCCCCGAAAACGAGCAGTTGCTTGCGCAACGGGTCGTACGCCGCCTTGTGCAGAAGGCGTCCGGGAGCGCCCTGGGGCACCGTGTGCAAGCGGGTCCAGTACGCGGACCCGGTCAGCGAAAGGCTGAACGCGTCCCGGAAAAAGCTACTGCCATTGCGCCCCCCGAACAGGATGCCGAGGTCGTGGACGGAGTCGTAGACGAACGTGTGGTCGGAACGTCTCCCGGGGAGCGTTCCTGCGGGAAACAGGTTTGTCCAGGCCGGCACGCCGCCAAGCGAGAGCGCGTAGGCGTCATTCCGGATTGTGCTCTACGGGGGGAATGTGTACGTGTCGCCG
>JBDTYW010000389.1:0-2788 GCA_040005445.1 Candidatus Eiseniibacteriota bacterium | reverse complement strand
TTCGACGACGTCCTCCTGGTCCCCGGCAAGGCCTTGATCCACCCGCGCGAGGTCGACATCTCGACGCGGTTCACGCGCAACATCCCGCTCAACGTGCCGGTGCTCTCGGCCGCGATGGATACCGTCACCGAGGCCGAACTCGCCATCGCGCTCGCGCGCGAGGGCGGGATCGGGGTGATCCACAAGAACCTCTCGATCGCCGAGCAGGCCGCCCAGGTGGACCGCGTCAAGCGGTCCGAGAGCGGCATGATCGTCGATCCGATCACGCTCGCGCCCGACGCGCCGCTCTCGGCCGCGCTCGACCTGATGGCGCGTTTCTCGATCTCGGGCGTGCCGATCACGACCAACGGCAAGCTGGTCGGCATCCTCACGAACCGCGATCATCGCTTCGAGACCGACTTCAAGCGCCCGATCCGCGAGGTCATGACGCCCGACACGCGGCTCGTGACCGCGCCCGTCGGCACGACGCTCGAAGAGGCGCGCGAGATCCTGCACCGCCACCGCATCGAAAAGCTGCCGGTCGTCGACCCCGCCGGCAACCTGCGCGGGTTGATCACGGTCAAGGACATCCAGAAGCGCAAGCAGTACCCCGACTCGTGCAAGGACCACCTGGGGCGCCTGCGCGTCGCGGCCGCGGTCGGCACCGGCGGCGACTTCCTCGAGCGCGTGCAGGAGTTGATCCGCGCCGAGGTCGACGCGATCGTGGTCGACTCCGCGCACGGGCACTCGACCGGCGTGATGGAGGCCGCCGAAAAGGTGCGCGCGCTGCTCAGCGACCGCGACCTGATCGTGGGCAACGTCGCGACCTACGAGGGCGCGCTCGACCTGTGCAGCGTGGGCGCCGACGCGATCAAGGTCGGCATGGGCCCGGGCTCGACCTGCACGACGCGCGTGGTCTCGGGATCGGGCATGCCGCAGATCACGGCGGTGATGGAGGCGGTGCGCGCCTGCGCGCCGCTCGGCATCCCGGTGATCGCCGACGGCGGCATCAAGTACTCGGGCGACGTCGTCAAGGCGCTCGCCGCGGGCGCGCACTCGGTGATGATCGGCTCGATGTTCGCCGGCACCGCCGAATCGCCCGGCGAGCAGATCCTGCTCGAGGGCCGCGCCTACAAGGTTTACCGCGGCATGGGCTCGCTCGGGGCCATGAGCCGCGGCTCGGGCGATCGCTACTTCCAGGAGGGCGTGAAGGAGATGCGCAAGATGGTGGCCGAGGGGATCGAGGGCCGCGTGCCGTTCAAGGGGCCGCTCTCCGACTCGATCTACCAGCTCATGGGCGGCCTGCGCGCCGGCATGGGTTACTGCGGCGTCGCCAACGTCGACGAGCTGCGCATGAAGGCCCGCTTCGTCCGCATCACCTCGGCCGGGCTCCGCGAATCCCATCCCCACGACATCACGATCACGAAGGAAGCGCCGAACTACGAGTTGCACTAGGCGACTGCCCTAGTCCCGCCGCACCCCGCTGAGGATCACCGCCTCCCGCACATAGCGCACGTGCCCGTCCTCGGCCGCGTGCCGGCGGAACATCGCGCGCGCCTGCTCCTCGACCTCGGCCTTCTGCGCCGCGGGCAGGCGGCCGAACGCGAGCGCGAACGGTGGGCGCCCCTCACGCATGCGCTGCCAGGCGAGGTCGACGCTCGCGTAGTCGCACGGGACCGCAATCGCCTCGCGCGTCAGCGCGTCGAAGCGCACGCCCAGCCGCTGCTCGGCGACCCCCGGCTCGCCCCAGCTCTCGCTCGTCGAGGCGCCCGCCGGCGGCGGCGGCGAGATCGAAGACAAGAGAGCGAGCGTCTCGGCGACCATCCCGACCGGCAGCCAGACCGACATCGCGAACACGCCGCCGGGCTTGAGCACGCGCGCGGCCTCGTCGACCATCCGCGCCGCGTCGGGCGCGAAGATCACGCCGAAGTTCGAGATCGCAACGTCGAACGCGCCGTCCGGGATGTCGGCGAGGTCCTCGGCGTCGCCCACGGCGAATGCCGCGTGGGTCACGCCCTCCGAGTTCGCCCGACGCTCCGCCCAGGCGACCATTGCGCTGGCGAGATCGACGCCCTGGACGCGGCCGCCGGGGCCGACGCGCTGGGCCGCCGGGAACGAGGCGGTGCCCGGTCCGCACGCGATGTCGATCACCGACGCGCCCCACGCGGGGCCGGCGAGCTCGATCAGCCGCTCGGCGACGGGGGCGAGCTCCGGCGTGGTGTGTCGCACGTAGGCGTCGACGTCGAGGCCCCACGCCAGGCGATGCCGCGCTTTGACCTGTTCCATGCTCACGATCGGGCCTCTTTCTATTCGCGGCCGAGCCGCCTGTAGGTCATGCCCGCGTGCGCCACGGGGCGGCCGGCGGCGTCGACGAGGTCGACGACGATCGTGCTCAACGAGCGCCCGGCCTTGAGCACGCGCGCGTGGGCGACCACGCGTTCGCGCACCGGGGCCATGAAACGGATGTTCATCTCGGTCGTCGTGATGCGGCTGTCGGGATCGACCAGCGTGAGCAGCGCAAACGCACCCGCCGAATCGGCGAGCGTCATCATGAGCCCGCCGTGCATGGAACGAAAGATTCCGTCGTATGCGGGGTCGCGGTTCCACGCCAGCGTGCACTCGCCGCGGGCCAGGGACACGAACTCGAATCCGAGCGTCGTCGAGATCGGCACGTCGCGCGCGCGTTGCCACAGCGTGGCGATCTCGGATTCGCTCAGCGGCGGCAGGTCGGCGTACGGCGCGTGCGGGGGCATGGCGGGCCTTTCGGGTCGGCTCAATCGTCGGCGGCGGGGCGTCGCCGCGCGTCCTT
>JBDTYW010000388.1:0-2798 GCA_040005445.1 Candidatus Eiseniibacteriota bacterium | reverse complement strand
CGCCAAACTCGGCAGGCGTGGTGATCGACGCCGTGCGCTGCGCGAAGCTGGCGCTCGATCGCGGTCTCAAGGGCGCACTGATCGGGCCGTCGGCGTACTTCAAGAAGTCGCCGCCGGTGCAGGTGCCCGACGACAAGGCGCGCCTCATGGTCGAGGAGTTCATCCAGCAGTACGGCCATCGCAAGGGTCAGGGGGCGAAGGCCGCGAAGGCGTCGCCCAGGCCGACGGCGAAGGCCTCGAGCAACGGCAGCCATGCGGCCCGCAACGGCAAGGCGGTCCCGGCGAAGGCCGGGGCGGTGAAGCTGCTCGCGCGCCCGAAGAAGAAGGCCGCCGCGCGCAAGGGCCCGAAGGCCGGCGCCCGCTAGGGGCAGCCTCCAGCCGGACGCAAACAGGGGCCCGGGGCGCTTGCCCCGGGCTTCGTTCCTTCCCGGGAGACGATCGTGCGCGGCCGTTTCATCACGTTCGAGGGCATCGAGGGTTCGGGCAAGAGCACGCAGGTCGCGCGCCTGGCGGCGTGGCTCGGCGACGACGACTGCGACCGCCTGGTCACGCGCGAGCCAGGCGGCACCGGGCTCGGCCGTCGCCTGCGCGCGGTCCTGCTCGAGGGCGACTCCGTCGCGCGCGCGCGTGAGCCGCTGACCGAGGCGCTGCTCATGGTCGCCGACCGGGCCGAGCACGTCGCGAGCGTGATCCTGCCCGCGCTCGACCAGGGTACGGTCGTGCTGTGCGACCGCCATGCCGACTCCACGCTCGCCTACCAGGGCGGCGGATCGGGCGTCGCGCTCGAGACGCTGCGCGCGCTCAACGGCATCGCGACCCGCGGCCTCGTTCCCGACCTCACGCTGCTCTACGACCTCGAGCCGGCGGTCGCGCTCGCGCGCATGCGCGCGCGCACAGGCGGTGCGGCCGATCGCTTCGAGGCCGAGTCGCTCGCGTTCCACCAGCGTGTGCGCGCGGCGTACCTCGCGCTCGCGCAGGCGGAGCCCGGGCGCTTCGCGGTGATCGACGCCGCGCGCCCGGCCGACTCTGTGTTCGCGGACACACGCGCGCGCGTCGCCGCGCTGCTCGGTCGCCCCGCCACCCCGTGACCGCCGGCTTCGATCGCCGGGTGTGGGCGGCGATCGCGTTCGCCTGCCTGATCGGAACGATTCTCGGCCTGCCCTACGGCGAGATGCTGATCGCCCACGGCCCGGCCGCGCGCCAGGCCGGCGGGCCGGCGGGTCGCCTCGCCCTGCAACTCGGCCTCACCGTGTTCGCGACCTGGCCGCTCGCGGCGGCGGGCCTCGCGCTCGGCGGCCGGATCGGTCTCGGCGCGCCGCTGCTCTCGGCGTGGTTCCAAGGCGAGCCCGTGGCCATGCGCGCTCGCGCCGCGCTCACGCCCGCCGCCTTGCTCGGCTTCGGGCTCGGCGCCGGACTGCTCGCCGTGTTCGCGGTGACCCGCGGTCCGCTCGAGGCGCACCTGCTCCTCCCCATGCCCGCGCCGCCGCCGGCGTGGGCCGGGGTGCTCGCCGCGTTCTCGGCCGGCATCCAGGAGGAGACGCTGCTGCGCCTGTTCCTGATGACCGCGCTTGCGGCCGGGGTCGCGCGCGCGGTCTCCTTGCCCGCGGCGCTGTGGACCGCGAACGTGCTCTCGGCTCTGGTGTTCGGGGCGCTCCACTTCGGCAATGTTTTTGCGCTCGGGATGCACCTCGACCTGGCGGTGGCGGCCTACGTGCTGCTGCTCAACGGCACGGTCGGGTTGCTCTGCGGCTGGCTGTACGCGCGGCACGGGATCGAGGCCGCGATGGTGGCCCACACGGCCTGCGACCTCGTGCTCCACGGCCTCGGGGCGACGCTCGGGGGGGGCCGGTAAGCGGGCTCCTGCCTGTGATATCCTTCGCTCATGAAACCACGTCACCTCGGTTTGGCCGCCCTGCTGGTCGCCCTGTTCGGGGCCGGATTCCTCGCCGGCAAGAGCCCCGCGACCAGCGACAGTTCGTACCGCGGGCTCGACGCGTTCGTCGAAGTGCTCGACAAGGTCGAACGCAACTACGTCGATCCGGTGCAGCCCGACCAGCTCGTCAAGGGCGCGATCGGCGGCATGATGAAGCGGCTCGACCCGTTCAGCCAGTACCTCGACCGCGCCGACTATGCCGACCTGCGGACCATCACCGAGGGCCAGTTCGGCGGCCTCGGCATCGTGATCTCGATTCGCGACAACTACCCGACCGTGATCTCGCCGGTCGAGGGCACGCCGGCATACTCGCTCGGCATCCAGAGCGGCGACGTGATCGTCAAGATCGACGGCGCCGCGACGCGCGGGTTCTCGTCCGAGGACGCGGTGCGCAAGCTGCGCGGGCCCGAGGGCACGCCGGTGACGATCACGATCGCGCGCGAGGGCGAGGAGCCGCGCGACGTCCAGATCACGCGCGAGGTGATCCGTGTCAAGAGTGTGCCCTACGCGTTCCTGGTGGCGCCGGGAGTGGGCTACCTGCGGGTGTCGTCGTTCTCGGAGACCACGGGCGAGGAGGTCCGCAACGCGATCGCCCGGCTCGACAAGCTGGGGGCGAAGTCGCTCGTGCTCGACCTGCGGGACAACCCCGGCGGCCTGCTCAACCAGGCGGTCGACGTGGTCGAGAACTTCGTGGCGAAAGGCAGCCTCGTGGTCTTCACCAAGGGCCGGGCGGCCGGATCGAATACGAAGATCTACGCCGAGACCGCGCGCGCCCACGACGAGCGCCCGCTGGTCGTGCTGGTCAACGGGGGGAGCGCGTCGGCGTCGGAGATCGTGGCCGGCGCGATCCAGGACCTGGACCGCG
>JBDTYW010000387.1:0-2800 GCA_040005445.1 Candidatus Eiseniibacteriota bacterium | reverse complement strand
ACGTCGAGCGACACGCCGCTCGTGATGTCGCGGCAGGTGTCGCACACGTTGCACGGCGCGACGCCGACGCGGTTCGGGCAGTTGAGCACCTTGGCGAGGATGCGTGCGGTCGTGGTCTTGCCGGTGCCGCGCGGGCCGCTGAACAGGTAGGCGTGCGCGACGCGGTTGTGCTCGACCGCCTTCGCCAGCACGTCGGTGACGTGGCGCTGGCCGGCGACGTCGTTGAAGGTCTGGGGGCGATACGCCAGCGCGAGCGCGCGGTGATCCGCGGGCGCGGAAGGTTCCGCGGCCGGGGCTTCGGCGGAGGCCTTGCTCTTGGGCGGCGTCTTGGACACGGTCGCGCAGCTCTGGGATCGAGGCAGGAAAGAAAAAGGGCCAGGGGACCCGCAACGCCCCCGAGGGATCGCTTACCGCTGCTACCTTCCGGTCCTGACGGGGTTCACAAACTCGGGTCGTGCGAGGCCTGGCCCCATCGGACCCCGGCCGCCGGCCTCAAGCAGGCACGAACGGGCGGGAACGGCATGGTGGAGATGATCGGGATCGAACCGACGACCTCCTCGTTGCGAACGAGGCGCTCTCCCAACTGAGCTACATCCCCAGGCCTTCAAGTTTTTGTGCCGCAACGGTCTGAGCGATCAGCCCCGGCGCGGCGATGCAGCCGGCATCTTAGGGGTGGGCAGGGACGCAAGTCAAGCCATGAGCCCGCCGGCTTCAGTCGCCGACCACGCGGAGCCCGACCGCCCGGCCGGCGATGGCGAATCGGCGATCGTGGGTCGCGAGGGCGACGTCGGAGTCCGAGGCATCGCGCCAGGCAAGGAGCGTCGCGAGCTGGATTGCATCGATCGTCCGGAGCGGAGTCGGCAGGGGCGCCGCCGCTCGCTCGAGGATCGTCGGGGTGAGCTCGATCAACTCGAGACTGCCGAGGGCGTGGTAGATCGCCTCGCGGGCATTCACCAATTCCTCCTCGCTCAACTCGTTCGCCCGCCGCAGTCGGTCGAGGGCCCGGCACACTTCGACCTCGATCAGGGCGCTGGAGATCTTGCTGGGGTAGTCCCGAAGCGGCACGACTGCGCCGGGCTGGCCGAGCACCCGACGGAGCAGCGCAGAGGCATCGACGTAGAGCCCTACGGTTCCCAATCGCGGCGCTCCTCGTCGAGGGCGCCCATGATGTCGACCTCTCGCCCAAGCGGCGGGGGCATGGGAACGTCCTCGAGTTTCGGGGCGCCGGGCTTGGGGTAACGGATGACCAATGCGCCCGGCCCGGGGCCAGGCGCATAGGGCACGAGGCGCGCGACCGGGGTCTTGCGATCCATGACCACGATCACTTCGCCGCGCCGCACTTCGTGCAGGTACCCGGAGAGCCCACTCTTGAGATCGGAGATCTTGACCTGTATCATGACCAGATGGTGACCAGATCAGGTCAGATTGTCAACGCTTGTCCTTGCCTGTCAGCTCCGCGTTGGCGTCGAGGATCACGATGATCGGCGTGACCTGTCCGCTCGAAGAGCCGGCCGGCTCGAGAAGGTAGATGTCCTTGCCGTCGCGCGAGATATCCCAGTGCCCATTCTGGTTGTTGAACGGCGCTCCCTGGAACAGCGTGACCGGAGTTCCCGGCTCGAACGACCCGCTCGAGCTGACCGTCACCGGCACGCTGATCACGTCGCCGGAGCCCCGCCGGTAGAGCAGGTCCGTCCCGCCCGCGGCCCAGAGGGGCGCCACGCCGTGCGCGGTCGAGACCTGCCAGCGTCCGGTCGCCTTGGGAAACGTCTGCACGTACACCTCGGGGGCGCCGGACTCGGTCGACGTGTACGCGATGAACCGCCCGTCCGGCGAGATCTCCGGCTGCGCCTCGTTGTTCGACGTCGCCCCGACGACGATCGGGCTCGTGAAGTCCTTCGCGGCGTAGACGATCGCGTTCCAGTCGCCGACGTCGCCGATCTGCATGGCCGTGATCCACTGGCCGTCGGGCGTCCACTGCACCGGGCCGACGTGGGAGCCCTTCTGGCCCGGCATCTCCTTCTCGTCGACGAGGCCCGACACCGGCTTGAGGAAGATGCGGTAGTTGCCGCCGCGATCCGAGGCGAACAGCAGGGTCTCGCCGTCGGGCGACCACACCGGCCAGATCTCGTCGCCGGGGTCGAACGTGAACTTCGTGCGGATCCCGCGGGCCAGGTCCGCGATCCACAGGTCGTTCTTCTGCGACTGCGCGCTGCGCGCCGAGACCGCGAGGCGATGTCCGTCCGGCGAGAGCGCGAATCCCGAATAGACCATCGGCTCGAGCAGCGTGCCCTGGCGGTGGCCGGCGCGATCGTAGCGGCCGATGACCTGCATGTCGCCCTGGCCGGTGCTCTGGTAGGCGATCGTGCCCGTGCTCGAGGTGGAGAACGCCTGCGTGTTGCTGGTCGAGCCCGCGTTCTCGCCGATGACGATCGGGTTGCCGATCAGGCGGCCCGACTTCGGATCGAACCTGCGCGCGAACAGCGCCCCGTCCTTGACGTAGACGAAGCGATCGGGCGGCAGGAACTCGGCGCGCGACTCGAGCGAGTCGACGAACACCGAGTGCAGCGAGCCGAGCGTGCCGAGGCGCACCGCGTTGCCGTTGCTGCTGCTGCCCTTGCGGAACGCCTGGAACAGGAAGTGCTTCCCGTCCGGCAGGAAGCTCGGCCACGCGTGCTGCAACTCGCCCATCTTGCGATCGTACGAGGAGACCGCCGCGATCGCGCCGCCGGTCGCCGGCATGCCGCGGATCGAGTCCCCCGCCGCGCCATCGAACAGGACCATGCCCGACTTGCCCCACGTG
>JBDTYW010000386.1:0-2811 GCA_040005445.1 Candidatus Eiseniibacteriota bacterium | reverse complement strand
CGTGCTCGAGAACGGCCCGGTCGAGCGCGCCTCGACCACCACGACCGAGGCCGGCTTCGAGGTCGACCGCCGCGACGATGCGCTGCGGGCGCGGCGCGGTTACGCGGCGCGCTTCTCGAGCGGCACCGTGTTCAAGCGCGAGACCCAGCGCCCGACGGGATCGAGCCGCGCCACCCAGCTGATCGCGCGTGGGCTGGTCCAGGGTAACCGCTCACTCGGCCGCGCCTCCGGCGCGCGCGTCGAGCTCGAGGGCGCGTTGCGCCTGAGCAACGAACCGGTCGTGCCGGCGTACGACCTCGATCTCGTGGGCGGCGCGGCATCGCTGCGCGGCTACCGCGAGGGCGAGTTCCGGGCGTCGCGCTGGGCGGTGATGCGACTCGAGTACGGCGTGTGGACACCGGAGTCGGCGCGGGCGTTCGCGTTCGTCGACCAGGGGGCGCTCTACCGCCCGTTTCTCGATGAGGCGGGACGGCCGACCAGCGCCACGTTGTATCGTCCCGGCTACGGCATCGGGTTCGAGGCGCCGATCGCGTTCGGCCGCCTCGCCGTGAGCCTCGGGTACGGGCGGGGCGACGGCCCGCTCGACGGCAAGCTCCACGTGCGGCTGACGAGCCGCTTCTAGGTCCCTCGCCTCCGGGAGCATTCGCGCCATGAAGTCCATCGAGGTGCCCAGCACGCGCGCGGCGGTCGAGGAGCTGAAGCGGACGCTCCGGCGCCACGACCGTCTCTACTACGTGGAAGCGAGCCCCGAGATCGGCGACCGCGAGTACGACGCGCTCTACCACGCGCTGCTCGAGGCCGAGCAGCGCCAGCCCGACTGGGTCACGCCCGATTCTCCCAGCCAGCGCGTGTCGGAGCAGCCGCTGGGCGGCTTCCGCACCGTGGCGCACTCGGCGCCGATGCTGTCGATCGACAACGGCTATTCCCTCGAGGAGCTGCGCGAGTTCGATGCCCGGGTGCGCAAGGCGCTCGACGTCGAGGCCGTGGACTACGTGGTCGAACTCAAGATCGACGGGGTCGCGATCGTCCTGCGCTACGACGCCGGGGCGTTCGCCCTGGGGATCACCCGCGGCGACGGCACGGTGGGCGACGATGTCACGCAGAACCTGCGCACGCTGCGCGGGCTGCCGCTCGCGCTCGGGGAGGCGGCGCCGGGGGGCACGCTCGAGGTGCGCGGCGAAGTCTACATGGAGCGCGTGCGCTTCGACGCGATCAACACGCGGCGCGTTGAGGAGGGCGAGGCGACCTACGCGAACCCGCGGAACCTCACGGCGGGAACGCTCAAGACGCTCGACCCGCGAGAGGTCGCACGGCGCGGGCTGTCGTACTTCGCCTACGCCGTCGCCGATCCGGCCGCGTTCGGCGTCGCCACCCAGCATGAGGTGTTGGCGCGGCTCAAGGAGCTCGGCCTGCGTGTCAACCCGCACGCCCGCCGCGTCCACGGGGTCGAAGGCCTGGAGCGCGAGATCGAGCGCTGGTCGTCCGGGCGCGACCGGCTCGGCTACGACACCGACGGGCTGGTGATCAAGGTCGACGACCTCGGGCAGCAGGCGGCGCTCGGGGCGACCTCCAAGAGCCCCCGCTGGGCACTCGCGTTCAAGTTCGAATCCGAGTCCGCGGTGACGCGGCTGCTCGGTATCCGCGTGCAGGTCGGGCGCACCGGTGCGGTCACCCCGGTTGCGGACCTCGAGCCGGTGCTCCTGCTCGGCACGCGGGTCGCGCGCGCGACCCTGCACAACCTCGATGAGATCCGCCGCCTCGACATCCTCGTGGGCGACCGGGTCGTGGTCGAGAAGGGCGGCGAGGTCATCCCGAAGGTCGTGCGCGCGCTGGCCGACCAGCGGACGGGAGAGGAACGCGCGTTCACGTTTCCGACGCACTGTCCCGAGTGCGGCACGCCGCTCGTCCACGAGGAGGGCGAGGCCGTCATCCGCTGCGACGGCCCGGCGTGCCCGGCCCAGCGGCGCGCCCGCCTGCTCCACTATGCGTCCAAGGGCGCGATGGACATCGCCGGCCTCGGCGAGGCGGTGGTCGAGCAGTTGGTCGCACAGGGGCTGGCTCACGATCCCGCGGACCTCTACCGCCTCGCCGCCTCCACCCTGGCCGGGCTCGAGCGCATGGGGGCGAAGTCCGCGGCCAGCCTGGCGAGCGCGATCGCCGAGTCGAAGACGCGTCCGCTCGATCGCCTGCTGTTCGGCCTCGGCATCCGCCACGTGGGCAAGACCATCGCGCACACGCTGGCTGCGCACTTCGGCACGCTCGGGGCGCTCGGCGCCGCGAGCGAAGAGGAGCTGGTCGCCGTGCCCGACGTCGGGCCGGTGGTGGCGGGGAGCGTCGCGCGCTGGTTCGCGCGCGAGGCCGCCGGCGACCTGCTCGCGCGGCTCGCGCAGGCGGGCGTCGCCCCGGCGCCGATCGCGCGCGCAGGCGCCGATGCGCCGTGGAGCGGACTCACGTTCGTGCTCACCGGCACGCTGACGAGCCACACGCGGCTCTCCGCGACGGCGGCGATCCAGGGACTGGGGGGCACGGTCGCCGGCAGCGTCAGCAAGAAGACCAGCGTGTTGGTCGCAGGCGCGGAGGCCGGATCGAAGCTCGAGAAGGCAGAGGCCCTCGGCGTGCGCGTGCTCGACGAAGCAGGGTTTGAGGCCGCGCTCGCCGATCCGGGGTCCCTGGCCGCGGAGCGACCCGCGTGATCGAGGAGCGCGAGGTCACGCCGGTCGATCGCATCCTGGGGCCGGGCGGCGCGCTCGCCGCGAGCCTGCCGGAGTACGAGGCCCGCGAATCGCAGCTGGCGTTCGCCCACGACGTGGC
>JBDTYW010000385.1:0-2819 GCA_040005445.1 Candidatus Eiseniibacteriota bacterium | reverse complement strand
CCTCGGTGACCGGGTGCTCGACCTGGATGCGCGTGTTCATCTCCATGAAGTAGAACGAGCCGTCGACGTCCATCAGGAACTCGATCGTGCCCGCCGAGTCGTACCCGATCGACGACGCGCCCTTGACCGCCATCGCGCCCACGCGTGCGCGCACCTCGGGGGTGACCGCGGCCGACGGGGATTCCTCGATCAGCTTCTGGTTGTTGCGCTGCACCGAGCACTCGCGCTCGCCGAGATGGATGATGTGGCCGTGCTTGTCGCCCAGCAGCTGGAACTCGATATGGCGCGGCTTGACCAGGTACTTCTCGAGGTACACCGCCCCGCTGCCGAACGCCGCCTCGGCCTCGGCCTGCGCGATCATGAAGCCGTTGCGCAGCGTCTTCTCGTCGACCGCCACGCGCATGCCGCGCCCGCCGCCGCCCGCCGCCGCCTTGATGATCACGGGGAAGCCGATGTCCTTGGCGAGCGAGATCGCCTCGTCCACGTCGGAGAGCACGTCCTTCGAGCACGGGATCGTGGGCAGCCCGGCGGCCTTCATCCGCTTGCGGGCCTCGGCCTTATCGCCCATCGAGCGAATCATGTCCGCGGTCGGCCCGATGAACGTGAACCCCGAGGCCACGACCGCCTCGGCGAACTGCGCGTTCTCGGCCAGGAAGCCGTAGCCCGGGTGGATCGCATCGGCGTTCGTCACCTCGGCCGCGGCGAGGATGCGCGGAATCGCGCGATAGCTCTGCGCCGCCGGCGGCGGGCCGATGCACACGGCCTCGTCGGCGAGGCGGACGTGCAGCGACTCGCGGTCGGCCTCGCTGAAGACGGCGACGGTCTTGATCTCGAGTTCGTGGCAGGCGCGCAGGATGCGCAGCGCGATCTCGCCGCGGTTGGCGATGAGGACTTTCTTGAACATAGAAGCGGGAGACTACGGGATGCGGGGCCCGAGGGCAAGCGGGCGCCGGACCCGGGGCGGAAGCGGAAGTGCTACTCCTTCGTCATCCACCCCGGAAGGCTGCCGCGCACGGTGCCGCCCGCGGGGGGGCCCGTCAATCCGCCCGGCACGCTCTTCGGCCGCGCGGCCGGCGGCGAGCCCTGCGGTCCGCTCAGGCCCGCCGACGCCGACGCCTTCGGCAGCTGACCGGTCTCGACCGGCGCCCACGTGCGGTCCGAGCTCGAGTTGATGCCCTTGAGGTGCAGCTGGAACTCGTTCGGATTGGTGCAGTGGCGCATGGCCTCGTCTTCGCCGATGACGTCGGCCTTGAGCAGGCTCATGAGTGACTGGTCGAAGGTCTGCATGCCGTACTGGGTCACGCCCTCCTCGATGATCGAGCGCAGGCCCTCGAGCGGCTTGCCCGTCTGGAGCATCTCGCGGATGGTCGGCGTGTTGATCAGGATCTCGACCGCGGGCACGCGGCCCGAACCGCCGCGGCGCTGGACGAGCCGCTGCGAGATCACCGCCTGCAGGCTCGACGCGAGCTGGTGGCGGATCGCCTCCTGCTGGTACGGCGGGAAGAACGAGAGCACGCGCTGCATGGTCATCGCGGCGTCGGTGGTGTGCAGGGTCGAGAACACGAGATGCCCCGTGTCCGCGGCCATGAGCACGGTCTCCATGGTCTCGCGATCGCGGATCTCGCCCACCAGGATGATGTCCGGGTCCTGGCGCAGGATGCGGCGCAGGCCCTCGGCGAACGAGTTGACGTCGACGCCGACCTCGCGCTGGTGGACGGCCGACATCTTGTCGCGATGCAGGAACTCGATCGGGTCCTCGATCGTGATCACATTGCGGTTCATCTCGCGATTCGCGGTGTCGATCATCGCGGCCAGCGTGGTCGACTTGCCGGACCCGGTGGCTCCGGTCACGAGCACGAGCCCACGCGGCAGGGTGGCGAACGGCTTGAGCGAGTCGGGCATGCCGAGGTCTTCGAGCGTCGGGATCGAGATCGGGATCGTGCGGATGGCGAGCGCCGCCGTGCCGCGCTGCTGGAAGATGTTGCAGCGGAAGCGGCCGAGGCCGGGCAGCCCGAACGCGAAGTCGATCTCGCGGTCGGCGTCGAACTTCTTGCGCTGCTCGGGCGTGAGCAGCGAGTCGATCACGAGCTCGAGGTCCTGCGCCGACGGCGGGGGATTGCCGAGGGCATAGAGCTCGCCGTCGACTCGGATCAGGGGCGCGGTCGCGACCTTGATGTGAAGGTCCGAGGCCTTCGCCCCCATCATCGCTTCGAGGACTTCGCGAATATCCATGCTCCCCTGCCTCCGGGCCGGATTCCTCCGGCGGTCGCCCCGCCCGTCGTTCCGGGCGGAGGCGCGGGGCTCGCGTCAGGCGACGCGGGAGCGCGACCTCAACTCGGATCGACCAGGAACAGGGTCTGGCCATACTCCACAGGCTGGCCGTTCTCGACCAGGATGCGCGCGATGCGCCCCCGGACTTCGGACTCGATCTCGTTCATCAGCTTCATGGCCTCGATGATGCAGACCGTCTGGCCGAGATCGACCTGGGAGTTCAACTCGACATAGGGGTCGGCATCGGGCGCAGGCGACCGATAGAACGTGCCGACCATGGGCGAGACGACGGAGACCAAATGCGCGTCGGCGGACTTCGCCGGGGCCTCGGACGCGGGCGCTGCTGCTGCCGCCGGCGCCGCTTGTGCGGCGCTTGCAGGCGCACCCACGACATAGGACATCGCGCCCTGAGCCGCAGACGGGGCCGCCGCACTGATGCGGATCGTGCGATCCCCTTCCGTGACCTCCAGCTCGCCGATACCGCTCTTCTGCACGAGCTGGATGAGGCGCTTGATCTCGTTGAGATCCATCGCGCTCCCTTTCGACTC
>JBDTYW010000384.1:0-2856 GCA_040005445.1 Candidatus Eiseniibacteriota bacterium | reverse complement strand
ATCAAGAAGGCCCTCCGGAGGGCGCGTTAACATGACTTTGAAGACGGAACACTAGGCGATGCAGATCCTTCCGATTGATCCTTGGGCCCCGGCGCGCGAGCCGGTGCGCGCGGCGGCCGAGGTCGTGCTCGGCGGCGGCGTGATCGCGTTCCCGACGGACACCGTGTACGGGCTCTCGTGCTCGCTCATGGATCCGGCGGCGGTCGAGTTCGTGTATCGGCTCAAGCGCCGGCCGGCCCACCTCTCGGTGATCGCCCTGATCCACGAGGCGGACGCGATCCACCCGCTGGTCGACGCCGTGCCCGAGGTCGCCGAGGCGCTGATGCGTCGCTACTGGCCGGGCCCGTTGTCGATCATCTTCCGGGCCTCGCCGCTCGTACCCCTGAGGGTCCGGGGCGAGCGCGGGACGGTCGCGCTGCGCGTGCCCGACCACCCGCTGTGCGAACGTCTGCTCGAGGCCGTGGGCGGGCCGCTGGTGTCGTCCTCGGCGAACCTGTCCGGCCAGGCGCCGTGCGTCGACGCGCTCGAGATCGTGCGCGTCTTCGGAAACCAGATCGACATCGTCCTCGACGGCGGGGCCTCGCCCGAGAGGCTGCCCTCGACCGTGGTCGACGTCTCCTCCGGGAGGGCTGAGCTGGTGCGCGCGGGAGCGGTCGACATCTCGGGATTCATCGGCTGATCCAGCCCTTCGGGCTCGCCCGAAATGCCGTTCGGACGCCGCCTTGACACCCCCCGGGACGCCGCCTATCTTTGACCCATGTCGGACCCGGATCCTCCCTTCCGCGTGCTGTTCGTGTGCACCGGAAACACCTGCCGGAGTCCCCTTGCCGAGGTCGCGTTGCGACGCGCCCTCGGCGAGATCGCCGCCCGCGTGGAAGTCCGCTCGGCCGGCGTTGCCGCGTCGAACGGCGCGCCCGCTTCGAGCCTCTCGCGTGCCGTCGCCCTCCAGCACGGTCTCGATCTCGAACGCCACTCCAGCCGACGGCTCGATGCCGCCACGCTGGCTGATGTCGACCTCGTCCTGCTCATGGACCCGGGCGACCGCGCACGGGTCGAGGCGCTGGCGGGGGACCGGGGAGTCGAGATCTTCGCGCTCGGCGACTTCGGCCGGTCGCAGCCCGCGGGCGAGGCCATCCCGGATCCGTTCGGGGGCTCGCCCGGGGCTTACGAAGCTACGCTGCAGCGGATCGAAGGTCATCTCGAACGCGTCGTGCCGTACATCGAAGCCGCGGTTCGCGAACGCGAACCCGGCGCGCGCAAGCCCTCGTAGTCCCGAACCGATTCGAAGGGAGCCCCGCATGGCCCTGCAGCGATCCGAATTCATCTGGATGAACGGTCAGTGGGTGGCGTGGGAGGAGGCGAAGGTCCACGTGCTCTCGCATGTCCTCCACTACGGCTCGTCCGTGTTCGAGGGCATCCGCTGCTACGAGCGTCCCGATGGACCCGGCATCTTCCGGCTCGAGGAGCACGTGCGGCGGCTCGTCGACTCGGCGAAGATCTATCGCATGGAATGCCGCTTCTCCGCAGAGCAGATCTCGCGCGTGTGCGTCGAGGTCATCGCGCGCAACCAGCTCAAGGCTGCGTACATCCGGCCGATCATCTACCGCGGCTACGAGAACCTGGGCGTTAACCCGATCGGCAACCCGGTGGACATCGCGGTCGCCGCCTATCCGTGGGGGATGTATCTCGGGCCCGAGTCGCAGGAGAAGGGCGTCGCCGTGTGCATCAGCTCGTGGCGCCGCGCGGCCCCCGACACGTTCCCGTCGATGGCGAAGGCGGGCGGGCACTACACGAACTCCCAGCTCATGAAGGCCGAGGCGATCACCAATGGCTTCGCCGAGGCGATCGCGCTCGACTCGCACGGGTGGTTGAGCGAGGGCTCGGGCGAGAACCTGTTCGTGGTCTACAAGGGCGAGCTCTACACCTCGCCGCTCGCGGCCTCGATCCTGGGCGGAATCACGCGCGACACCGTGATCGCGCTCGCGCGCGAACTCGGCTACACCATCCGCGAGGAGTTCATGCCGCGCGAGCTGCTGTACTGCGCGGACGAGGCGTTCTTCTCCGGCACGGCGGTCGAGATCACGCCTATTACGTCGGTCGACCGCGTGCCCGTGGGTGACGGCCAGCGGGGTCCGATCACGCACGCGATCCAGAAGGCGTTCTTCGATGTCGTCCACGGCAAGGTCGAAGACACGCGCGGCTGGTTCACGCCGGTGCGCGCCGCCGCCTCGCAGCCGGCCAAGGCGTGATGGCGGGATCCGCCGAGGGACCGCTCGCCGCCGTTCGCGTGCAGGATCCCGCCGTTTACGACGCGATCCTCGCCGAGGATCGGCGCCAGCGCGGCACGCTCGAGCTGATTGCGTCGGAGAACTTCGCATCGCCCGCGGTGCTCGCCGCCATGGGCACGATCCTCAACAACAAGTACGCCGAGGGTTACCCCGGCAAGCGTTACTACGGCGGCTGCGAATTCGTCGACGTGGTCGAGACGCTCGCGCGCGAGCGCGCGCAGGCGCTGTTCGGTGCCGAGCACGTCAACGTGCAGCCGCACTCGGGCGCGCAGGCGAACATGGCCGCCTACTTCGCGGTCTGCGAGCCGGGCGCGACCCTGCTCGGCATGAACCTCGCCCACGGCGGGCACCTGACGCACGGCCATCCGGTGTCGTTCTCGGGGCGGTTCTTCAAGGTCGTGCAATACGGCGTCAAGGAGTCGGACCAGACCATCGACTATGACGCCATGGACCGCCTGGCCGACGAGCACCGTCCCCAGTTGCTGGTCGCCGGCGCGTCGGCCTACCCGCGCGTGATCGACTTCGCGCGCTTCGGCGCCGCGGCGAAGCGCGTGGGCGCGACGCTGGT
>JBDTYW010000383.1:0-2875 GCA_040005445.1 Candidatus Eiseniibacteriota bacterium | reverse complement strand
GCATGACACTCATCTCAACCATCCTCCGAGTGCTTACTCGGACAGCCACCTAGCGCCGACGCTTTGCGGCGACCTTGCTTGACCCGAAGCGCCGCGCCGCCGATCCTCGTGGGCCCGCGTGGCGCCAGGCGGCCCGCGTTCGACCCGACCGGAGGAGTTCCCGCCATGCCCGCTCTTTTTCCCCTGCGACTCGCCCTCGCCGCCGTCCTGCTGGTCGCGCTCGCCGCAACGCGCACGCAGGCGGCGCCCGCGGTCGCCGCGCCTCCCTCGACCGCCCTCGCCGACACGCTCTATTCGCACCGCGACTGGGTCGGCGCCGCGCGCGCCTACGAGAAGGTGGCGAAGGTCGCCCCCACGATGCCGCGTGTCCAGTACCGGCTGGGCGTGTGCTACGCAAACCTCGAGCAGTGGCAGCGCGCGATCGACGCAGGCCACCGGGCGGATGCGCTCGGGGCGCTCCCCGTGTTCGCGCGCTACAACCTCGCCTGCGCGTTCGCGCGCGCCGGACAGCCCGACTCCGCGTTCGCGGTGCTCGGTCGGCTGATGGATGCGGGCTATCGCCAGCCGGACGCCCTCGACGCCGACGCGGATCTCGGCTCCCTGCGCGGGGACGCTCGCTTTGCCGGGATCCGGGAGCGCGCGAAGCGCAACGCCACCCCCTGCGAGTACGCGCCCGAGTCGCGCCAGTTCGACTTCTGGATCGGCGATTGGGAAGTACGTGACAACCGCGGGGGCCAGGTGGTCGTGGGCGCGAGCCACGTCGAGAAGATCCTCGGCGGCTGCGTGATCTTCGAGAACTGGTCGGGCGGGCTCGGCGGCTCGGGCAAGAGCTTCAACGCCTGGAACCCGGAGCTGCGGTGCTGGCAGCAGAACTGGATGGACGACTCGGGGTCGGTCTCGAATTTCACCGACGGACACTCCAACGACGGCCGGCTCGTGTTCGTCGCCGAGAAGCTCGGCGCGGACGGCAAGCCGTTCCGGAACCGGCTGTCGTTCTTCGACCTCGGCCCGGACCAGGTGCGCCAGTTCTCCGAGCAATCGACGGACGGCGGGGCGACGTGGACGGTGGTCTACGACTTCAACTATCTCCGCCGAAAGACCTGAGACAACGTGGCCGACGCCCTCCCCGAGGTCTGGATCGCGCGCCATGGCGAAACCGAGTGGACGATCTCCACCCGGCACACGGGTCGCACCGACATTCCGCTCACCGCGCACGGCGAGGCCGAGGCGCGCCGCCTGCGCGCGCGGCTCGCCGGCGCCGCGTTCGCGCGCGTGTGGACCAGCCCGCTCGCGCGCGCGCGCCGCACCTGCGAGCTCGCGGGCTATGGCGACGTGGCGCAGGCGGACGACGACCTGAGGGAGTGGGACTACGGCGACTTCGAGGGGCTCACCCACGACGCGATCCTCGCGCGCGCGCCCGGCTGGAAGGTGTTCGACGACGGGGCGCCCGGCGGGGAATCGGTGGCCGACGTGTCGGCGCGCGCGGACCGCGTAATTGCGCGGCTGCGCGCCGACGGCGGCACGGCCCTTCTGTTCGGGCACGGGCACTTCTCGCGCGTACTCGGCGCGCGCTGGCTCGGCCTGCCGGTCTCGGGCGCAGGATTGCTGCTGCTCTCGACCTCGGCGGTCAGCGTGCTCGGCTACGACCACGGGTTCGACGAACCGGCGATCCGGCTGTGGAACGACACGCATCATCTCGCGCCGGAGGCGGGATGAAGCGGGCCCTGCTCCTCGCCTGCCTGCTGCTCGCGCCGATCCCGACCGGGGCCTCGCCCGCGCCCCCCGGAAGCGACTCCACGCTCACGACCGTGATCCTCGTGCGCCACGCCGAGAAGAATCCGCATCCGCCCGGCGGCGATGCCGGGCTCAACGCCCATGGCCTCCTGCGCGCCCGGGAGTTGGCACGCGTGCTTGCCGGCGCCGAAGTGAGCGCGATCTACGCGAGCCAGTACGGACGCACGCAGCTCACCGGGGCGCCGCTGGCCGAGGCGATCTCCGACTCGGTGCGGGTCTACGACGCGAACCACCTCGACGCGCTCGCCGCACGCATCCGCGCCGAGGACCACGGGCGCACCGTGCTCGTGATCGGGCACGGCGACACGATTGGTCCCACGATCGAGGCGCTCACCGGGCAGGCGCTCGGCAAGCCCGAGCCCGCACCCTATGACGGAATGTGGGTGCTGACCCTGCGGGAAGGTGGCGGGTTCAAGCTGCTGCGGATGAAGTACGGGGCGAAGGACGAGCCCTGACGCCTTGCCCGCGAACCTGCCCCGTGGCATGTCGCCGAGGAACGGGTGCACGAAAAGGAGAGGGTCGCCGGAGTGCCACCCGGCGACCCTTTCGAACCTCCATGTGTGTTTTCCCCGCGCGGGAAGTCCCCGCGCCCGGGGAGTTACCAGATCTTCGCCTGCACCGCCGCCGGCCGCACCATCGGGTCGCCTTCCTTGAGGCCGAACGCCTTCGCGAACTCGGGCATGTTCGAGAGCGGGCCGTTCGCGCGGAAGTGCCCCGGCGAGTGCGGGTCGGTGTTGAGCTGGAGCCGCAGCGACTCGTCGCGCATGTTCTCGCGCCAGATCTGCGCGAACGACAGGAAGAAGCGCTGCTCCGGCGTGAATCCGTCGATCTTGCCCTGCGGCTTCGCCTTGAGCCGCCGCTCGAGTGCGCCGTACGCCACGTTGACCCCGCCGAGGTCCGCGAGGTTCTCGCCCAGCGTGAGCTTGCCGTTGATGTGCAGCGTGTCGATCGGGACATAGTCGCTGAACTGGTGCTGCACGAGGTCGGCGCGCTGCGTGTACGCCGCGGCGTCCTCGGGCGTCCACCAGTCCTTGAGGTTGCCCTCGGCGTCGGACTTGCGGCCCTGGTCGTCGAAGCCGTG
>JBDTYW010000382.1:0-2882 GCA_040005445.1 Candidatus Eiseniibacteriota bacterium | reverse complement strand
CACGGCGCGGCGCCGCGGCGCGCTCGCGATCCAGAACGCGCGGGCGGCCGCGCGGGCAAGCACGTAGGCGGCTCCCCGCGGCAGGGAGTCGGCGAGCGCGGCGGCAGCAGCATAGAGGAATCGGATCATGAAGGACGTGGGTCGGGGGAGAGCCGGGAACGTGGGCGCGGCGGCGTGCGCGCGCCCCCAAACGAAAACGGAGGTCGCGTCACCGCGAACCCCCGACGTCGGGTGATTGTGGTCGGGGCGAGAGGATTTGAACCTCCGACCCCCTGCCCCCCATGCAGGTGCGCTACCGGGCTGCGCCACGCCCCGACCAGGACCGCCCCTTTGGAGCGGCAGCACTGCCCGAAACTAAGCCCTGGGCGGCCGCATGACAAGGGCGAAGTCAGGTCTTCAGAACCCGCCGCCGCACCGGCGGCTCCCGCAGTTGCGCGGCCAGTTTCGTGAGCTCGTCCTTGATCTCGGTGATCGTGACCTTGCGCGTGGCGTCCTTGAAACCGATATCGAGCTGCCCCCCGGGGATCTTCTTCTCGGTGGTCAGGCTCTTCTTGGCGCCGGCGATGGTATAGCGCCGTCCGTAGAGCAGGTCCTTGATGGTGTAGAGGAGCTTGATCTCTTCCGGCCGGTACATGCGGTTGCCCGCCCGATTCTTGCGCGGCTTGAGCGTGCTGAACTGGGTTTCCCAGTAGCGCAGGACATGCGGCTTCACGTCCAGCAGCTCGGAGACTTCGCTGATCGAGCGATACATCTTTTCGGGGCCCGGCTCGGCGGCCGTCTTGCGCGGCATGTTTCCTCCCGGCGCGGCATCGAGCCGCAGTTACGACTCTCGCTTGGGATCCCGGCTCAACAGGTCGGTCAGCGCGTCCTGCGCCGACTTGTGTTCGAACAGCAGTGCGCAGACCTCGCGCGTGATCGGTGCCTCCACTTCGTGCCGGGCGGCGAGCGTGATCGCCGCGGGCGCGGTGTGCACACCCTCGGCGACCTGGCCGAGGTCGGCGAGGATCTGAGGCAGTGCCCGGCCGCGCCCGAGGTCCTCGCCGACGCGGCGGTTCCGGCTGTGGCGGCTGATCGCCGTCGTGATCAGGTCGCCCATGCCCGACAGGCCGTAGAACGTCTCGCGCCGTCCGCCCGCCGCCACGCCGAGGCGGCTCATCTCGGCGAGCCCGCGCGTGAGCAGCGCGCCCTTCGCATTGTCGCCGTAACCGAGACCGTCGCCGACGCCGGCCGCGATCGCGATCACGTTCTTGAGCGCGCTGCCGAGTTCGACGCCGACCAGGTCGTCCTGCGCATAGACCCGCAGGCGCGGCGCGAAGAACGCGTCCTGCACGGCTTCGGCCCACTCGAGGCGGCGCGCGGCCGAGACGATGGACGTCGGAATGCCCCGGCTGACCTCCTCGGCGTGGCTCGGGCCCACCAGGACCGCGCGCGGGCGATCGCCCAGTTCGGCTTCGAGTACCTCGCTCATGCGATGCGCGAGGCCGTCGGTCCCGGCGGGTTCGAGTCCCTTGGTGGCGCAGGCTTCGAGCGCGTCTGCGGGCAGGGCCCCGCGTGCGGCGCGCGCGACGCCGCGGAGCGCGACTGAAGGCACGGCCCAGACCACGAGGTCGGCCTCCTCGAGCGCGGCGGCGAGGTCGAACATTACCTCAAGGGAATCGGGAAGCGCAATGCCGGGCAGATACTTCCGGTTCTCGTGGTCGGCCCGTATCCGCTCCAGGTTTGCCCCGTCGACATCCCAGATCCGGGCCGTCCAGTCGACCTGGCAGAGATGGGCAGCCAGCGTGGTTCCCCACGATCCGGCCCCCAGCACGGTGGCGCGGCCGCGCTCCGCGGTCACGACTGCTCCCCGGGCCGGTTTCCCGGCCGGCGGCGGAACTCGAACGCGGGCTCGGTGCCGGCCAAAAGGCGGCGGATGTTTGGCAGGTGGCGCACCAGGATCAGGAGGCTGACCAGCGAGCCCACGATCGCCGTGGCGTGCCCGGCTTGGGCGAACGGGATCGCCCACAACAGGAGCGGAAGCGCCAACGCCGCCGTGATCGTGCCCACCGAGATGCGGTGCGTGAGCACGACCCCCACAAGGAAGCAGGCCAGGCAGAGCGCACCGGCGACCGGGGCCACCGCGATCATCGCGCCGGCGGCGGTGGCCGCGCCCTTGCCCCCCTTGAAGCCGGCGAACGGGGTGAACACGTGACCGAGCACCGCGGCGAGCGCGCCGGCCAGGCCGGCGCCGACGCGCCCGCCCGGGAACGCGTCGCCCGCGATTGCCTTGGCGAGGAGGACTCCCCCCACGCCCTTGAGAGCGTCGAGGGCGAACACCGTCCAGCCGAGCGCCGGACCGAGCGTGCGGTAGACGTTGGTCGCGCCGAGGTTGCCGCTGCCGTGCTCGCGCACGTCGACGCCGCGCGCGAGCCGGCCGACCCAGAGCGCCGACGGCACGCCGCCGAGCACGAACGCGGCAACGAGCGCGAGCGCCGAGCGAAGCGACCCGGGATCGGGAATCATTCGCTCTTGCGCACGTCGAGTCGCACGGTCGAGCCGGCATAGCCGAACTCGTCGCGCAGGCGATTGAGCAGGAAGCGATGGTAGGACGCGTTGATGGCGTCGGGCTGGCTGGCGAAGATCACGAACCGCGGCGGCGCCTGGGCCGCCTGCGTCATGTAATAGATGCGCGCGGGCCGGCCGACGCGCGTCGCGGGCGGAGCCTTCTCGGCCTGCACGCGCTTGAGCCAGTCGTTGAGCCTCGCGGTGGGAACGCGCCGGGTGTTTTCCTCGTGCAGCGCCGCCCAGAGCGCGGGCAGGCGGCCCAGGCGCGTGCCGTCGAGCGCCGAGATCGCGATCGCGGGCAGGCGGGCGAGCGTCGGGAAGCGCTCGTTGCGCTCGAC
>JBDTYW010000381.1:0-2887 GCA_040005445.1 Candidatus Eiseniibacteriota bacterium | reverse complement strand
TCGTGTTCGGCGGCCTGACCGCGGTGAGCGACCTGTCGCTCGACGTCCAGCCCGGCGAGCTGGTCGGCCTGATCGGGCCGAACGGCGCGGGCAAGACCACGGTCTTCAACATGATCACGGGGGTTTACGCGCCGACGTCGGGCACGATCCGCTTCGGCGACGTGGTGATCAACGGCAAGCGGCCGCACGGCATCTGCGGTGGCGGGATCGCGCGCACGTTCCAGAACACGCGCCTGTTCGCCGGCCTGACCTGCCTCGACAACGTGAAGATCGCCGCCCACCAGCGCGCGCACTCGTCGTTCTGGGACGGGCTCCTGGCCACGCCGAAGAGCGCCGAGGACGAACGCGCGATCGACCAGAAGGCGCGTGCGCTGCTGGACACGCTCTCGCTCTCGGACGTGGCGGAGACGCCCGCGGCGGACCTGCCGTACGGCCGCCAGCGCCGCCTCGAGATCGCGCGCGCACTCGCGACCGAGCCCAGCTTGCTGCTGCTCGACGAGCCGGCCGCCGGCATGAACCCGCAGGAGACCGAGGCGCTCATGCACCTGATCGAGGAGGTGCGCAAGCGACACAACCTCGCCGTCCTCCTGATCGAGCACGACATGAAGGTGGTGATGACGATCTGCCACCGCATCGCGGTACTCGACTACGGCGTCAAGATCTGCGAGGGCGACCCCGCGATGGTGCGCCGGGACCCGGCGACGATCCGCGCCTACCTCGGCGAGGACGTGGCGTGAGCGAGATCCTGCTCGACGTCCGCGCGCTGAACGTCTACTACGGCGCGGTACATGCGCTCAAGGGCGTCGACCTCTCCGTCAAGGGCGGCGAGATCGTAACCCTGATCGGCGCCAACGGCGCGGGCAAGTCCACGCTCCTGCGCACGATCTCGGGCCTCCTCCGTCCGCGCACCGGCGCGATCACGTTCGCCGGCATCGACCTCGTCCGCCTGGCGCCGAACAAGGTGGTCGCCGCCGGCATCTCGCACGCGCCCGAGGGCCGCGCCGTGTTCGCGAACCTGACGGTCGAGGACAACCTGATGCTCGGCGCCTACCTGCGCAAGGACGGCGAGGTGGCGAGCGACATGAACCGCATGTTCGGGATCTTCCCGCGGCTCAAGGAGCGGCGGAAGCAGGCCGCGGGCACGCTCTCGGGCGGCGAGCAGCAGATGCTCGCGATCGCGCGCGCCCTGATGTCGCGGCCGCGGCTGCTGCTGCTCGACGAGCCCTCGCTCGGCCTCGCGCCGCTGCTGGTCAAGGATATCTTCGCGACCATCGTCGACATCAACCGCGAGGGGATGACGATCCTGCTGGTCGAGCAGAACGCGAACCAGGCGCTGCACGTGGCGCACCGCGGCTACGTGCTCGAGACGGGCCGCGTCGCGCTCTCGGACACCGGGCCCAATCTCCTTGCCAACCCCGCGGTCAAAGAAGCCTACCTCGGCGGCTGAGGCGCCGGCCGCGCGTCGCGCCTCGTCCCGCCCCGCGACGGCGGACTCGGCGCTAGCGAGCGATCCCGGCCGCATGCTGCGCGAGCCCGTCGAGGAACAATTGCACCGCGAGCATCACCTGCAGCATGCCCATCAGGCGCTCGAGCGCGAGCAGGCCCTTGCGCCTCAAGAGGCGCTCCAGCAGGCCCGAGGACAGCAGGATCGCAGCGCTCGCCGCCCACGCCAGCACGAGCGCCAGCATCCACGAGGCCAACCGCCCGGGCTCCGAACGCGCGAGCAGGAGTAGCGTCGACAGGGCGGACGGCCCGGCGAGCAGCGGGATCGCGAGCGGCACGATGAACGGCTCGCCCTCGACGCCGTCGCCCAGCCCCGCCCCCTCGGACGGGAAGATCATCTTGAGCGCAATCAGGAACAGCACGATGCCGCCCGCGATCGAGATCGACTCCTGCTTGAGATGGAGCCACGACAGGAGCGGCTGCCCGATCAGGAGACACGCCATGAGCACGAGCAGCGCGATCAGCAGTTCGCGCACGAGCACGCGCTGACGCCGCTCGGCGGGCACCTGCTTGAGCGCGGCGGCGAACGCCGGGATGTTGCCCAGCGGGTCCATGACCAGGAACAGCGTGACGGCGACCGAGACCAGGTCCATCACGCGAGCTCCCCGTTTGCGAGCACTCGCTCCTCGATCGTGATGACCTCTCCGCCGACCCGCGTGCGCGCGATCGCCCCGTCGTCGATCGTGAGCTCGACCCGCACGCGGCACGGCCGCCCGAGCGCGGCGCCCTGTTCGCCCACGACGTACAGGACGGGCCCGTCCGCGCGCAGCCAGCCCAGGCCCCACAGCCGGGCGGCGAGCGGCCCGTGCACCGAGCCGGTCGCCACGTCCTCGTCGAGGCCGATGTGGGGGGCGAGGAAGCGGCTCTGCACGGTCGACGCCGGGTCGGTCGTCCGGCTCGTGAACAGGCAGAAGCCGCGCGTGCCCAACTCGCGGCCGAGCGCGGCGAGCGCCTCGCGATCGGGGGTGAGCGCGTTCAGCTCGACGAGCGAGGCGATCGGGATCAGCAGGTCGCCGTCCTGCGTGCGCGCGACGTCGGTCGCGGCCAGGAACCCGTCCGGGGACATGCCGAGCGCCCGCGCGATGCGCGCCCGGGGCGCGTCATAGGGCTCGAGCCGCGGCCGCGGCAGCGTGATCCACAGCGCACCGGCCTCGCGCGTGATCGGCAGGTCGTCGGTGCGCGAGCGCAGCGTCACGCCCGGGGCCCCGACCAGCGGCCCGGTCAGCGCGGCGTGGGCGCAGGCGAGCGCGGTGTGCCCCGAGAGCCCGACCTCCTTGCCCGGCGTGTGGAAGCGCGCGTGGAACGTGGTCGGCCCGGCGGGCCACAGGAACCCGCTGCCGGGCAGCCCGGCGCTCTCGGACCAGCGGCGCTGGGCCGCATCGGG
>JBDTYW010000380.1:0-2893 GCA_040005445.1 Candidatus Eiseniibacteriota bacterium | reverse complement strand
ACCGCGGTCTGCGCCTCGACCGGCACCGAGATCGCCCAGTGGTTGTTGTGGCACACGAACACGACCGGGGCCTTCCACACGCCGGCGAAGTTCATCGCCGCGTGGAAGTCGGGCGAGCTGGTCGCGCCGTCGCCGAAATAGGCCACCGCGATGTCGTCCTTGCCCTTGAGCCGCGCGGCGTACGCCATGCCGACCGCGTGCGGCAACTGGGTCGCGATCACCGACGACCACGCCACGACGTTGACGCCGCGGTCGGCGTAGTGACACGGCATCTGGTGACCGTTGAGCACGTCCCCGGTGTTGCCGATCAACTGCGCGATGTAGGCCTTGAGCGCGAAGCCGCGCCACAGCAGCGCCGAGCCCTGCCGCAACGCGGGGAAGATCCAGTCGCTGTCCTTGACCGCGGCAACCGAGCCGAGCGCTGCGGCCTCCTCGCCGGTCGCGGTGCCGTAGAACCCGATCCGGCCCTGGCGCTGGAGGTTCATCATGCGCGCGTCCAGCGTGCGCAGCATGACCATCGAGTCGTAGAGCTTGAGCAGCGTCTTCGTATCGAGGCCGGGGTCCTTCGCCGGATCGGCCACGCCGGCCTCGTCCAGCACGGCAAGCAGCTCGGCGCTCACTTCGCCTCCCTCAGGACGCGCGCCGGGTCCTCGAGGTTCGCGATCACCTCGTACAGGAAGTCGGCGCCGACCTGGCCATCAACTACGCGGTGATCGAGCGAGAGCGAGAGGTTCGTCATCTCGCGCGCCACGACCTGCCCGTCCCGCACGACCGCGCGCGGGGTGATCGCGTGCACGCCCAGGATCGCGACTTGCGGCAGGTGCACGATCGGCGTGGCGAGCAGGCCGCCCTTCGCGCCGGTCGTGGTCACGGTGAACGTGCCGCCGGTGAGCTCGTTGAGCGCAAGCTTCTTCTCGCGCGCGGCGGCGGCGAGGCGCTCGATCTCGCGCGCGATCGCAAACAGCCCGAGCCGGTCGGCGCCGTGCAAGACGGGCACGGTCAGCCCCTCGTCCGTCGCGGTCGCGATGCCGATGTCGTAGTGCTTCTTGAGCACGATTTCCTGCGTCTTGTGGTCGAGGCTGGCGTTGAGCAACGGATACTTCGCGAGTGCCGGCACGAGCGCGGCCACGATGTACGCAACGTACGTGAGCTTGATGCCCTCGGCCTCGGCGCGCGCACGCGCAGCCTTCCGGTGCGCCACCACCGCGGTCATGTCGGCCTCGGCGACGAACGTGAACTGCGGCACCGTGCTCGCGGCGAGCGCCATGTGCTCGGCGATCTTCTTGCGCATGCCGCGCAGGGGGATGCGCTCCTCGAGCGCGCTGCCGCCGGGAGCGCTCGGGCCCGCGGCCTCGGCGCCGCCTTCGAGCACGCGCTCGACGTCCTCGAGCGTGATGCGTCCGTTCGGCCCCGAGCCGGCAATCGTGGCGAGGTCGATCCCGTGCTCTTTCGCGGCCTGGCGCGCGGCGGGCACGGCCTCGACCCGCGCAGGTGGCGCGGCGGCCGGCGAGCTCGTCGTCGCAGTGGCCGCGCCAGCGCTCGCGGCGGCGACCTTCGAGGGCGCCGGCGCCGATGCCCCCCCGCTCGCGACCTCGATCTCGATCAGCATCGCGCCGACCGGGATGGTCGCGCCCTCGGCGCCGCCCAGTTGCGAGACCTTGCCCGCGCGCGGCGACGGGATCTCGACCGAGGCCTTGTCGGTCAGCACCTCGACCAGCGGCTGGTCCTCGACCACGGTGTCCCCGACGGCGACGAGCCACTTGACGATCTCGGCCTCGGCGACGCCCTCTCCGATGTCCGGCAACTTGAACGTGTAGGCCACGGGAAGTCCCCTAGTTGCTCATGACGTGGGCGATCGCGTTGGTCACGCGCCGCGCATCGGGAAGGTAGACATGCTCGAGCGTGTACGGAAAGGGTGTGTCGAATCCGGCGACGCGTGCGATCGGCGCGGTCAGCGACATCAGCGCGCGCTCGGCGACCAGGGCCGCGAGCTCGGCGCCGTAGCCGCACGTCCGCGGGGCCTCGTGGACGATCACGCAGCGCCCGGTCTTGCGCACCGAGGCGAGCACCATCTCGACGTCGAGCGGCACGAGCGTGCGCAGGTCCACAACCTCGACCGACGCGCCACCAACCTCTTCGAGCTCCTCGGCCGCGCTCACGCACACCGGCGTCATCGAGCCGTAGGTGAGGACCGACACGTCGCTGCCCTCGCGCGCGAGGCGCGCCCGGCCGATCAGGACCTCGTGCACGCCGTCGGGCACGTCCTCCTTGCTCGTGCGGTAGAGCCGCTTGGGCTCGAGGAAGATCACCGGGTCCGGGTGGCGCAGCGCGCTCATCAACAGACCCTTCGCATCGGCCGGCGTGCCGGGCGTGACCACGGTGAGGCCGGCGGTGTGCGCGAAATAGGCCTCGGGGCTCTGCGAGTGATAGAGCCCGCCCTTGATCCCGCCGCCGACCGGGGCGCGCACGACCACGGGCGCGCTGTACTGGTTGTTCGAGCGGTAGCGCATCTTCGCGAGCTCGGACACGATCTGGTCGAACGCGGGATAGATGAAGTCCGAGAACTGAATCTCGGCCACCGGGCGCAGGCCATAGAGCGCCATGCCGATCGCGGCGCCCACGATGCCGTTCTCGGCGAGCGGCGTGTCGATCACGCGCTCGGAGCCGAACTCGTCGAGCAGGCCCTCGGTCGCGCGGAACACGCCGCCGGCCGCGCCGATGTCCTCGCCCAGCACAAGCACGTCCGCGTCGCGGCGCATGCCCTCGCGCAGCGCGTCGTTCACCGCCTGGACCAGCGTGCGTTCGGTCATCGGGTCCCCATGACGTGCGCGGCGCTCAGGCGCCCGCGCGAATCTTTTCCAATAGAGCCGTGGTCGAGCGGCCGGGCGTGAGC
>JBDTYW010000379.1:0-2917 GCA_040005445.1 Candidatus Eiseniibacteriota bacterium | reverse complement strand
ACAGGCGGCGCCACGAACCCGTGGACGCCGGCCGGGCGCTCGACGACAATCAGTTTCCGGGCGCGCCGTGACCCCCGCGGATCCACCCGGGCCGTCCTGCGTCGCCGACGAAGCATCGAGGTTCGCTCATGGCTGAAGTTTCGTTCCGCATCGATCCCATCCATCTCGAGCAGATGAATCGCCGCATCGGCGAATACCTCGGGCTCAACTACGATCGCTCGACGCTCTCGCGTATCCTCGAGGAGTACGACGAACTCGAGGCCGAGGAGGAGCGCAGCTGGGACATCACGGTGCGCTGGAACGGTCGCGACATGCACCTCGAATACCGCATTGCGCTCGACGCCAACGAGGAGCCCGAGGTGTTCCTCGAGGGTCCCGACGGTTTCATCGAGGAACTCGACGAGGAGGTCGTGCAGCCCGTGCTGGAGGAGTACGAGGGATGAGCGCCCGATTGGCGCGCGCCGCGCTCGCGCTCTTCGCCCTCGTCCTGCTCGCCGCCGCGCCGGCAGTCGCCGCCGACAGCAAGGCGCCCCGGCTCAAGAAGAACCAGGCCTCGATCGCGCCCGACTTCGCGGCCTACCGCGTGGTCACGATCGGGATGGCGCCGGTGACCTCGATCGACCACGTCGAAGAGAACGAGAAGCTGTTCCGCCAGGCGGTCGAGAGCGGGTTCGGCCCGCTCGATCATTACAAGTTCCAGGCCTCGTCCTACTTCATCGACGCGGTGCGCAAGGCCGGCATGGCCGACGTGCTGGCCGGGATCGAGAAGGCCGCGCAGGACGGCGCGCCGATCGACACCGCCGCGGTGGCCGCGCTGCGCGGAAAGGTCGCACTCCAGGCCGTGCTGTTCTCGCGCCTGTCGACGTGGCAGCGCCTGGTGGTCGATCCGTCGACGCGCGGCCAGTCGTTCACGCAGGTCGGCGCGGACTTCGCGCTGGTCTCGCTCAAGGACGGCGCCGTGATCTGGCGCGGCTCGTTCCTCGAGAAGGGCGACGGGCCTTACAACGATCCCGGCGCCGGCGAGGTGACTGAACGCGACGCGGGCGGCAACTCGACCGCGCGTCGCGCGCAGCTCGAGCCGCCCAGCTATCGCGAGGTGCTCGAGAAGCTGCTCCGCCGCGCCACCGCGATGCTGCCGCCGGCGGCCGCACCCACTCCGAAGCCGGCGCCCTGACGTGCCGTTCTTCCTCAAGGACGACGAGGACGCGATGCGCGCCGCGCTCGCCGAGGCCCAGAAGGCGCTCGAGGAGGGCGAGGTGCCGGTCGGCTGCGTAATCGTCCACGAGGGCGCGGTGATCGGCCGCGGCCACAACCAGGTCGAGCGCATGCGGGACGCCACCGCGCACGCCGAGATCGTCGCCATCGGCGCGGCCTCGACTGCGCTCGATTCGTGGCGGCTGAGCGAATGCACGCTCGTGGTCACGCTCGAGCCCTGCGCCATGTGCGCGGGCGCGATCGTGCTCGGCCGCGGCGGCCGCGTGGTCTACGGTGCGCTCGATCCCAAGGCGGGTGCGTGCGGGTCGGTGCTCAACGTGATCGACGAGCCGGCGTTGAACCATGCGCCGGCGGTGACCTCGGGCGTGCTCGCCGAGGAGGCGGGGGCGCTGCTGACCGCGTTCTTCGAGCACAAGCGGCGGGCGGCGGCGCACTGACATGGCGCTCCATCTCAACGTCGAGCTGAAGGCGCGCTGCAAGGACCCCGCGCGCGTCCGGGCGATCCTCGAGGCGGCGGGCGCGGAGTTCCGCGGCATCGACGACCAGCGCGACACCTACTTCAAGGTGCCGCACGGCCGGCTCAAGCTGCGCCGCGGCTCGATCGAGCGCTCGCTCATCCACTACGAGCGGCCGGACGCGGCGCAGGTCAAGCCCTCGCAGGTCAGCATGGCGCGGCTCGAGGCCGTCGACGAGAAGACGCTCGACGACGTCGAGGGCGCGCTCACCAAGGCGCTCGGCATCCGCTCCGTGGTCGGCAAGCGGCGCGAGATCCGCTTCGTCGGCAACGTGAAGTTCCATCTCGACGACGTGCCCGGGCTGGGCGCGTTCGTCGAGATCGAAGCCATCGAATCCGCGCAGGCCGCCGACGAGGCGACGCTGCGCGCGCAGTGCGAGGACTGGCGCAAGCGCCTCGGCATCGAGCTCGAGGACCTGGTCGCGGCGTCGTATTCGGATTTGGTGTCGTCTTCCCCCCGGAGGCACCCTTGAGCGCACCGCTGGACGTATCGAAGCACCTCGGCCCGCCCGATCCGGCGCGCACCGCGAGCATGGCGCAGGGCCTGGTCGGCTCGGAGATCCTGAAGATCGCCGCCGACATCCGGGCCGCGGTGGCGCGCGGCGAGCAGGTCGCGAACCTGACGGTGGGCGACTTCAGCCCGCGCGAGTTCCGCATCCCGGAGTCGCTCGAGAAGGGCGTCGCACAGGCCTACGCGGCGGGCGAGACCAACTACCCGCCGTCGGACGGCGTGGGAGCGCTGCGCGAGGCGGTGCGCTCGTTCTACGCGCGCCGGCTCGGCCTCGACTACCCCTTGGCCTCGATCCTGATCGCGGGCGGAGGGCGGCCGCTGATCTACGGCGCCTACCGCGCGCTGGTCGATCCGGGCGACCGGGTGGTGTTCCCGGTGCCGTCGTGGAACAACAACCACTACGTCCACATGCTGGGCGCCGTCCCCGTGCCGGTCGTGTGCGGCCCCGGGACGCACTTCTTGCCCACGCGCGAGGAGCTCGAGCCCGTGGTCGCCGGGGCACGCCTGATCGCGCTGTGCTCGCCGCTCAACCCCACGGGCACGCTGTTCGAGGCGGCGCAGCTCGCCGGCATCTGCGACCTCGTGCTCGAGGAGGACGCGCGCCGCGGCCCGAACGAGCGGCCGCTCTACCTGCTCTACGACCAGATCTACTGGATGCTCACGTTCGGCGACGCGCG
>JBDTYW010000378.1:0-2918 GCA_040005445.1 Candidatus Eiseniibacteriota bacterium | reverse complement strand
CCGGCCGCGCCGTGGACGTGCATCCAGTAGTCCTCGGGGCGCGCGAGCCGGTGCGTCAGGTGGTCGTTGCCCTGGTTGTTCTTGCCGATCAGCACTTCCCAACCCTCGACCGTGCGATAGCGGCGCGGCACGAGCGCCGAAGGCGTCTTGTCGCGCTTCTTCTTGCCATCGTCGATCTCGGGGCTCATCGACGAGCCGGCCGCGGCCGCGCGGCGCGGGCGCGGGCGCGCCTCGGCGGCCTCGCCGCGTTCGGCGGCGGCGAGTGCAAGCCGGGCGCGCTCGATCTGCTTGCGCAGCTCGGCGAGACGCGCGGGCGCCTGCTCGGCGACGCGCTCGAGCTTGCCCGCGCGCTTGAACAGGCGATCGACGTTCTCGTGGGGCTTGAGTTTCGGGTCGAGCGCGATCACGAGCGTGGTCGCCGGCTCGGCCGGGTCGGGGAGCGAGACTTCGGAGGCGCCCCGTGTCACGCGCGGCAGGAACGATGCGAGCGCGGTCGCCTGCGCGCGGATCGCGCCGGCGCGGGCGGCCTCCTCGAGTTGTGCGAGCACCGCGTGCTCCGCGCGCTCGAGCCGCTTGAGCGCCGCGCGCGCGGCGGCGATGCGCGTGGCGTCCACCGGCGCGGGGAGGGAGCCGGCGAGCTCGCGCGCGGCCTCGGGCCAGGACGACCAGGTGGCGACGAAGCGGATCTCGCCCCCCGGCGCGAGCGCCCGCGTGAGGAGCGTCGTGCCCGGGGACGGCCAGTTCCACGCATAGCCTCGCACCGGCGGCGCCTCGGCGTAGCTCGCGCGCACCCACTCCACGAACTCGCGCGCGAGCGCCGGCGCGTGCGCCGAGTCGATCGCGCCCTCGGTGAGAAGCCCGCGCGGGAGCGAGGGTGCGAGCGCTTCGAGCAGGCCCTTGGGGAGCCCGGCAAAGTCGCGGGCGAGCCGCGCGAGGCGCTCGCCCGCCTCCGGGGGAGCGCTCGCGAACCACGCCGCCACCTGCTCGACGGTCGCGACCAGTGGATCGAGCGCGAGCGGCGGCGCGGGCGCCGCGTACGGGCGGTCCGGCGCCAGCTCGCCGCGGAAGGACGATGCCGGCCGCGTGCGCGCGCACCACACCAGCCGGCCCGCGGCCTCCTCGACCAGCACGTTGCCGGGCGGCCAGAGCTCGAGATGGATGCGGTGCGGGCCCAGGTCGAGCACGACGCGGCGGTCCCCGGCGGGTGCGTCGAGCGCAGCCAGCGTCGCGCCAGCCGGAAGGCGAAAGGTCCAGTCGAGCGCCGCGCCCGCGGGTTGGGGCGCGGTCCACGCCCAGACCGGCGCGGCCAGCCGCACCGTCAGGACGCTGCGGCGGCCGGGCCGGGCGCCCTCGGGCGCGCGGTCGAACACCAGCGCGAGCCCGCCGCCGGCCGGGCGGATGCCGGCGAATGCCGCGCCCACGAGTTCTTCGCGCCACGCGGGCGCCAGTCGGGAGAGGACGATCGAATCCATGCCGCGTATAGTGCGCGAACCAGCCGGGAAAGGACAGGCCCCGGCGGAAACCCGTTCGCCCCGTCCCCAGACGAGAAAGGCATGCGCCATGGCGAAAGTCTTCTCGCTCGCGACCTACCGCGTTCTCCCCGGCAAGGAGGCCGAGTTCATGACGGCCTGGGAAAGCCTGGCCGCGACGTTCGCGGCGCTGCCGCACGCTCCCTACTGGGGCATGCTGATCCGCTCGCTCTGCCGCGAGATGACGCCCGGGGGCTACGAGGTCATCCGGCACGTCGAGGTGCGCGAGGAGCCGAAGGCCTGACTCGGCAGGGCCCGGGCGCGGTTGGGCGCTCTCGCGCGGGGTGCTAGCTTCGCCTCGTCAGCTTGATCTCAACAGGAACGGACGGAGAGTTCGCATGCCCGCGTTCTGCCAGATGTGTTCCACGGAATATCGCCACAGCCCCGGAGGCGTCGTCGGCCGCACCGCGACCTGCGAGCAGTGTGGCGCGGATCTCCACGCCTGCGTCCAGTGCGCGCACTACGATCCGAAGGCCTACAACGAGTGCCACGAGCCGCAGGCCGAGCGCGTCGACAACCGGCGCGCGTCGAACTTTTGCGACTATTTCAAGGTCGTGCCGTCGATGCCGGCGCAGCCCGGGGCGGTGCGCCAGCAGTCGCGCGAGCAGGCGGCACGCGACAAGTTGAATTCCCTGTTCAAGAAGGACTAGACCACCGCTCCCGAGGCCCTATGTACCTGCCCCGACGCTACGAAGTCACCGACCTGGGAACGCTTCACGAATTTGTGCGAGAGCATCCGCTCGGCGCCTGGATCCGGCAGCAGGACGGCGAGCTCGTCGCCGATCACATCCCCTTCCTGCTCGAGCCGTCGAAGGGAGAGTTCGGCACGTTGTACGGGCACGTCGCCCGCGCAAACCCGGCGTGGAAGGCACTCGCGCCCGATCGGCCGTCGCTCGTCCTGTTCCAGGGCGCGGATGCCTATGTCACGCCGACGTGGTACCCGGGCAAGTCCGAGCACGGCCGCGTCGTGCCCACCTGGAACTACGCGGTCGTCCATGCCACCGGCGTGGCCCGCGCGATCGACGATGCAGAGTGGCTGCGCGAACATGTCGGCCGGATGACGGACACGCAGGAGCGGAACGAGGCCCTCCCGTGGCGCGTCTCGGACGCGCCGGAGGAGTACGTCCGCAAGATGGTGGAGGGGATCGTGGGCGTCGAGATCCCGCTCACCCGACTGGTCGGCAAGTGGAAGGTCAGCCAGAACCGGGATGACGCCGATCGCGCGGGCGTGATCGCCGGCCTGACCGGGCGGGGCGACGACGCGTCGCGCGCCATGGCCGCGATGGTCCGCGCGCACGCGCCACGCGGCCCGGAAGACGCCGAGCCGCCGCTCACCTAGGAGCCTGTCCGAGTAATCACATTCCACTCGCGAACTGTTGAGCGACGTGG
>JBDTYW010000377.1:0-2924 GCA_040005445.1 Candidatus Eiseniibacteriota bacterium | reverse complement strand
CAGGAGGCCGATGCCGAGCTCGCGGTCGCCGAGGCCGAGCACCGCGCGCTCCTGCTCGACATCGAGCGCGAGGTGATCGAGGCGCTCGCGCGCGAGGAGGAGGCGGAGCACGATCTCGAGGTGCTCGATCACGGCGTGCTGCCGGCCGCGACGCAGAGCGTCACGGCGATTCGCAACTCGTACGAGGCCAATCGCGCGAGCTTCCTCGCGCTGCTCGATTCCGCGCGCTCGCTGGCCGAGGCGCGGCTGGACCGGATCGACGCTCAGGCGCGTCGGGACGCGGCGCGCGCGGACCTGGCCCGTGCGCTGGGAGATGACGGCGGCCCGCCCGCCCGGGAGGAACTGAAATGAGCCGCGCCGTCCGATTCGTGGTGCCCACCGTACTGCTCGTGGCCGTGGTCGCGGCCGCGTGGTTCGTCTCGCGCTCGCGCGCGCCCAAGCCCGAGTTCCATCCGCTCGGTCCGTACTCGGTCGCGGTGTTCAACGAGCCGGCCACGCCGCGCACCGGGGAGAACACGCTGCGCGTGGTGATCGAGGACCAGGCCGGCAAGCCCGTGCGCGGCGCGCGCGTCGAGCCCGTAGTGAGCATGCCGGCGATGGGTGCGATGCCCTACATGGAGAGCCGCGGCCGCGTGACCGAGGGGAAACCGGGCCGCTATCGCGTGGCCTACGGGCTGTCGATGGCGGGGGAGTGGGACGTCGCGCTGCGCATCACCGCGCCGGGTGCCGAGCCCGTCGACGGTCGCTGGCGGCTCTCGACGCATTTGCCCGAAGTCGCGTTCGCCGACGGGCAACAGGCGTCCGCGGCGGACACCGGCGCCGCGTCCGCGACCCTCGTGATCGACGAGGCAAGGCGCCAGGCGATCGGCGTGCGGACCGCGCTGGTCGAGCGGCGCGACCTTGTCGTGCCGGTGCGCGCCCGCGGCACGGCGGTGTTCGACGAGACCGCGCGCGCCGTAGTCTCGATGCGCTACGTCGGGTGGGTGCACACCATCGCCGCCGACTTCACGGGCAAGGCGGTGCGGCGCGGCGATGTGCTGTTCACGGTCGACAGCCCCGAGGTCGTGGCGGCGCAGCAGGAGTACCTGACCGCCCTGCGCTTCGCCGATGCCGACTCGGTGTCACACGCGGTTGCGTTCGGCGGCGGCGGCAGCACGCCGCCGCCCACGCTCACGCTGGCGGAGGCGGCCCGGCAGCGCCTGCTGTCGTGGGGCGTCACGGCCGAGCAGGTGGCACGCGTGCGGCGCAGCGGCCAGCCGCTGAACCCGCTCCCGGTGCGGTCCCCGGCGGACGGCGTCGTGCTCGAGAAGTCGATCGTCGCCGGCAGTCCGTTCACGCCCGGGCAGGTCTTGATCTCGATCGCCCGCATCGACCCGATCTGGATCGAGGCGCGCGTCTACGAGGCCGACCTGCCGCTGGTGCGCGTGGGCCTGGCCGCGAGTGTCGAGTATGCGGGCTTAAGGCGACGCGGCAAGGTGACGTTCGTCGCGCCGTCGCTCGATACCGACAGCCGCACGGGCATCGCGCGCATCGAGCTCCCAAACCCGGGCGGCGCGCTCAAGCCGGGAATGTTCGTGGACGTGACGCTCGACGTCGAGCTCGGAAGTCGTCTCGCGGTGCCCGAGGGCGCCGTCGTGCCCACCGGGACCCGGCAGATCGTGTTTGTCGATCGCGGCGGCGGGCGCCTCGAGCCGCGCGAGGTGACGGTCGGGCCCCGCGCCGGCGGATGGATCGCGATCGAGCGCGGACTCGCCGAGGGCGAGACCGTCGTGTCCTCCGGCAATTTCCTGGTCGCGGCCGACGCGCGCCTGCGCTCGGCGCTCGGCAAGTGGTGAGCGCGCGATGATCGAACGCATCATCGCCTTCTGCGCGCGCCGCCGCGCCGCCACGCTGATCGGGGTCGCGGTCGCGTTCGCGGCCGGGCTGATCGCGCTCTCGCGCACCACGCTTGACGCGATCCCGGACCTGTCGGATACGCAGGTGATCGTCCAGACCGAGTGGGCGGGCAAGAGCCCGGACCTGATCGAGGACCAGGTGACGTACCCGCTCGTCACCACGCTGCGTGCGGCGCCCGGCGTGCGCTACGTGCGCGGGTTCTCGATGCTCGGCGACTCGTTCGTCTACGTCGTGTTCAAGGACGGCGTCGACCTCTACTGGGCGCGCAGTCGCGTGCTCGAGCTGCTGACCCAGGTGCAGAGCCGCCTGCCCGAGGGCGCGGTGCCGCGGCTCGGGCCCGACGCCACCGGCGTGGGATGGGTGTTCGAGTACGCGCTGGTGGACACGAGCGGTCGCCATGACCTCGGGGACCTGCGCGCGTTCCAGGACTGGTCCGTGCGCTACCAGCTCCAGAGCGTCGACGGCGTCGCCGAGGTCGCCTCGGTGGGCGGGTTCGTCAAGCGCTTCGAGGTCGTGCTCGATCCCGATCGCCTCGCCGCCTACGGCGTGCCGATCAGCGACGTCGCCGACGCCATCAAGCGCACGAGCGGAGACTCCGGTGCGGGCGTGATGGAAGTGGCCGAGCACGAGGTGATCGTGCGCGGACGCGGCTACGTCACCACACTCGCGGATCTCGCGGCGACCCCGGTGCGCGTGGGAGCCGGCGGGCAGCCGGTGACGCTCGCGCAGCTCGGCACGGTGCGCATGGGCCCGGAGCCCAGGCGCGGCATCACCACGCTCGACGACCTGGGCGAGGTCGTCGGCGGCATCGTGGTGATGCGCCAGGGGCAGAACGCGCTGACCGTGATCCAGCGCGTCAAGGCCCGTCTCGCCGAAGTCGAGCGCACGCTGCCCCCGGGCGTCAGGCTGGTCGTGACCTACGACCGCTCGACGCTGATCGAGAATTCGGTGCACACGCTGACCAGCCGGCTGATCGAGGAGATGGTGATCGTCAGCCTCGTGATCCTCCTGTTCCTATTCCACGTGCG
>JBDTYW010000376.1:0-2942 GCA_040005445.1 Candidatus Eiseniibacteriota bacterium | reverse complement strand
CGGGCGGCAAGGCGCTCGCACGCCGCATCACCGCGCGGCTCGACGAGCAGGGCGTCGCGCGCGCGGCGCGCGTCGTCGTGTCCCCGGCCTACCTCGTCCAGCAGACCGCCGCCGTGGCGGTCGCGGTCAACCTGCCCGACGCGCGCGCCGCCTATGCCGAGTCCACGCGCGGCGCGGCCCGGCTGCGGGAGGAGGCGTACGCGATCTACCTCGCGTTGCTCGAGGACCTGGGCGGCGACCCGAAATCCTTCAACGCGCTGCCCGTCACCGTCACGCGCGCGGGCGCACCGGCCGCCGGGGTGCCGCTGCAATTGGACGGCCGCTGGATCCTGGTGTCCGACGCCGCCGGCAAGGCGCGCTTCGACGGCCTGCCCGCCGGCGCGATCGTCACGCTCGCCGCGGGATCGGGCGTCGGCACCGGCTTCGCCCCGCCCGCCAGCCGCGCGACGCTGCCCGCGCCCGCCGCCGGGGTTACGCTCGCGCTGCCGGACTCGGCTGCGGCGCCCCGTTGACCCGCCGCGCGCGCGGGGCGTAGACTTGTCGGGTCATGCGCGCCTTTCCGCTTCTCCGTTCTTCGTATTACGCTGCCGACCCCCGACCGGGGTGGGCCTCGGCGTAGCGCGACGCGCGACTCGCACCGAACCCACTTCCGGCGGCCCGGGGGTGGGATTTTTCATGCCCGCCGCCCGGCCCGCCCAGGCCCCAGGACGAGGAGACCGACCATGCCGCTCTCGACCCGCATCGCCGCCGTGCGCGGCGCGATCCAGGTGCCCGCGAACCGCGCCGAGGCGATCCGCGCCTCGAGCGCGCGCCCGCTCGAGGAGCTCGTGCGCCGCAACGGCCTCAAGCCCGAGCGCATTGTGAGCGCGATCTTCACTGCGACCCCCGACCTGACCGCCGACTTCCCCGCACATGCGGCGCGCAAGCTCGGCTGGAGCGACGTGCCGCTGCTGGGCGCGACCGAGGTCGACGTGCCGCACGCCCTGCCGCGCGTCGTGCGCGTGCTGCTCACGGTCGAGGGGGCGCCTGCGCGCCGGCGGCTCGCGCCGGTGTACCTCGACGGAGCGGAGGCGCTGCGGCCGGATCTGGCTTCCCCGAAGGCGCGCCGGGCTTCGCAGCCCGGTGCCGACGCGACGCGCATCGCACTCATCGGGCTCGGCCAGATCGGCGGCTCGCTCGGGCTCGCGCTCGGGCGCGCGGGCGGCTACGAGCGCGTCGGCTTCGATCGCGATCCAAGGGTGGCGCGGGCGGCGCTCAGGGCGGGCGCGATCGATCGCATCGCGCGCACGCTCGAGACCGCCTGCCGAGACGCCGTGATCGCGGTGGCGGCGGCGCCGGTGGACGCGCTGCCGGCGTTGCTCGATCGCGCCGCCAGCGCCATGCCGCGCGGCGCGGTGCTGATGGACACCGGCAGCGCCCGGCGCGGCGTCACCGAGGCGCTCGCGCGCGCGGCGAAGCGCGGCGTGCGCGCCGTGGGCGGGCACCCGATCGCGGGCAACGAGGGGCGCGGGCTGCCGAGCGCGCGGGCGGACCTGTTCGAGGGGGCTTCGTTCGCGCTGCTCCCGGTGCGGGGCTCGGCCGTGCCGGCAGCGGCGCGAGCACTCGTGCGCGCGGTCGGCGCGAAGGCGCTCGTCGTCACCGCCGCCGCACGCGACCGCGCGCTCGCGCGCACCAGCCACCTGCCGTACCTGCTGTCGCTCGCGTTGGCAAAGGGCGGCGCGGCCGCGGCCAGGCGCGGGCTGGCGGGACCGGGCTATCGAGGGATGACGCGGCTCGCGCAGGCGGACCCGCGGGTGGCGCGAGCGTACTGCCGGGCGAATCACGAGGAGGTCGCGCGCGCGTGGCGGGAGGTGCGTCTGGTCCTCGACCGCGCGACACGCTAGGGCAGCGGTTCGGCCTGTCCGTTCCGAATCCGCGACATCTCGACGCGCGCGACAGTCGGCGGGATTGCGGGCCATGCATCGAGCGCGTCCCCTTCGACGATGCGCTTCTCGAGCGCCTGCTCGAGCGTCCACGGGGTGTCCGCCCCGTGCGCGATCGCGTCGGCAATCAGCCAGCCGGCGACGTAGCACTCGGCAGCGCTCGCGGGGAGCGGGCCTTCGTCCGAGCCGACCCCGGACCCGGCGCCGACGGGCGTGTAGCTGCCGCGCACGAAGATCGCACCCTCGGCGGCGCGACGCGCCTGTTCATGGAAGCCCGCCGGATCGAGTTCCTCGGTGCCGAGCACGAGCAACGGCTTGCCGCCCGCCTTGAGGGCGATCAACCAGTCCGCCGACTCCTCGCCGGGGCCGAGCAGAGCCACCGCGTCCGCGCCGCTCGCGCGCAGGCGGGCGACATCGTCACGCCGCTCGCGGCGTCCGGACGTGTACTCGAGCGGGAGCACCTCGAGGTCGAACTCGGAGGCAACTTCCAGCAGCGCCCTGGCCAGGCGCATGTCGCCCCCCTCACCCGGCGTCGCCAGCGCCACGCGGTGCACGCCCTGCGCGCGGGCCGCGCCGGCGAGCAAACGCGCCCGCATCTGCGGTCCGGGCGAGAGGCGAATCAGCCGCACCCCGGGAGGCCGCGCCGGATTGGGAGATACGCTCTCCTCCGTGGGAGCCCCGAGCGCGAGAAACGGGACTTGCGCGGATCCCGACAGCGCGAGCGCAATCGCGCCGATCCTCCCCGCGGGATCGCCAACGTACAAGCCGGCGGGATCCGTGCGCTGAAGTTGCCCGAGCAATCGCGGATCGCGTGCCGTCTCGGCCCCCGGCGAACGGACCCGCATCCAGCGCACGAGGTCCCCCTGCCCGAAGCCGCGCGTCATACCCTCGTGGAACCATGTGTACGCGCGGGCGTCCTCGTTCACCGACCGCTCGAACACGAGCTCGGGCGCGAACACGCTGTGGGTCGCGCCACCCCCGCCCCAGCCCCCCGAACCCGCGGGCACGTCGCGGCACGAC
>JBDTYW010000375.1:0-2952 GCA_040005445.1 Candidatus Eiseniibacteriota bacterium | reverse complement strand
ACGCCGCCGGATTCTTTCGAACGGGGATCGATCTCACGATCGGTCCCCGTTTCGCATTTCCGGGGAGTGCCGCCGAGGCGGACGGCCGCGGATTCAGGCGCGCGAGCGCAGGAGGTGCTCGATCCGCTGCGCGTGCGATTCCGTGAGCGCCGGCGAGGCGAGCGCCCGCACGAGTAGCTCGTCCGGGGCTCCCGGCAGGTAGAGCGCGGCGATCAGGTCGGCGAATGGCAGCGCCCCTGGCAAACGGTGGAGGAGCGTGATTGCATCCCCGGGCGCGACCATGCCCTCCTCGAGCACGGACAGGTAGGCGCCCAGCCGGCCGCTCTCGAGGAACGGCGCGACGATCGTCGGGTCCCCGGTGCGGATTCCAAGCTTGAAGCACGGCCCGCGCGGGGACGCGACCTGCACGCGCGCGCCCCCGAGCACGAACAAGTCGCCGACACGGATCGTGGTCTCGAGCAGGCCCTCGGTCGTGAGGTTCTCGCCGAACTGCCCGTAGGGAAGCGGTCCGCCGCCGAGGCGAGGCTCCCAGTAGGCATAGTGCTCGTGGGGATAGAGGTAAGCCGCGCGCGTCGGTCCGCCGTGCACCTGGCGATCGGCCTGGCCGTCGCCGTCGAAGCCGAGCCGCGCCAGGCGCACCGGCTCGTCGACCGGCCGCTTGAAGATGGCGGTGCGCACCGTCTTGCCGTCGTAAGGCACGGTCTGCGGTTGGCCCACGCTGATGGCGACGACCCGTCCTTCCAGGTTCATGGGTCCGTAGGATGCAACGATCCCGCGAAGGATGCACGCCGAAGTTGCGCTCCCGCGGACCCGGCCCTAGCCTTCGCTCATGCAATCTCTCCGCCTGGCCCCCGGGCTGCTCCTATTCCTGCTTGCGACCCCGCTGCATGCCGAACCCCGCGTGATCGGCCGGACCGAGTCCGACGTGCGCGTGCTGCGCGGCGGCACGACCGCGCCCGATTCGCTCGAAGTGCGCGCCCCTGGTCTCCCGACTCCGTCGAACCCCGTGTCCGCGCGGGCGGCGGGGCGGACCGCCTCGGGGGCCGACGCCGCCCTCACCGGCCCCGCACCCGCCCGCACCGCGCCCGAGGCACTCGCGCTGGCGCGCAGCCTGGTGACCGCCTTCGGGGGCAAGGCCGCGCTGACGGCATGGATCGAGCGCGGCGAGCGCCGTGGGACGCAGACCGTGCACCTGCCGGCGCAGGTCGAGGCGACGTTCGTCGAGCGCCGCGCCGAAGGGCGCGTGCGGATGGACATGGAGACCTCGGGGCTGTCGATGTCGGTCGCCGACACGCCGGTCGGCGGGTGGCAGCGCTTCCTGGGCCTGGTCTCGGACCTGCCCGATGCCCAGAAGGACGAACTCGCCCGGGCGCGGTCCCACGACGAGGGACTGCTGCTCCTGGCGGCGGCGGGAGAGGCGCCGGCGAAGATCGTGCGCGACCGGGACCGCGATGCGCTTGCAATCTGGGGGCCGAGCGGGAGCGCGACGCTGTTCGTGCCCGGCGGCGGCGTCCCGCTCGCGGAGCTCCGTTTCACCGATCGCGCGGCGATGTCATCGGGAGAGGCGAGCCAGGTGCTCGAGTTCTCGGATTGGCGGGCCGTTCCCCCGAACGCGCGGGTGCCGTTCGCCGCCCGGCACCTCATCGCGGGGCAACTCGTCGAGGAGAGCGCGCTCACGTCGGTCGACCTCACGGCCGCATACGACGACTCCGTGTTCGCCCGCCCGGGCGCGAGTGAGCGCACGATCGGGCCGTCCGCGCGCTCGGTCCTGCCGCTCACGCGCGTCGGGGAGCATCACTTTGCTCAGGTGTCGATCAACGGCGGGCCGCCGCGCACGTTCCTGATCGACACCGGCGCGGGCCTGACCGCGATCTCGCGCGAGCTCGCCGACACGCTCGGCCTCGCGGTGGGCGACCCGCTCGGCATCGTCGGGCTCGGGGGCGGCGTCGAGGCGCGCTCGGCGACGCTGGCCGAGGTCGGATTCGGGAGCCTGACGCGGCGCGACGTGTCCTGCCTCGTGCTCGACTTCGCGGAGATGCGCCGCAAGATGGGGCTCGCGGTCGAAGGGATCCTCGGCTTCTCCGCGCTAAACCGCTACGCGGTGACGTTCGACTTCGCCGCGGGGACGCTCGAGCTGGCGCAGAACGCCGCGGCGCGCCGGCCCGGCCCCGGCGGTACGCGCGTGCCCATGCAGATGCTCGGCGGCCAGGCGCTGGTCGACGGCTCGGTCGACGGCGGCGCGAAGAGCTCGTTCATCCTCGATACCGGCTCGTGGATCTCGTTCGTGCCCCGCAGCGTGGGACGGGGCCTGCGATCGATCCGCCGCGTGCCGGGCATCTCGTTCGTGGGCGCCGACGGCCGCGTGCTCGAGGCCGAGGCCGGGCGCGCGCGCGGGCTCGCGATCGGCGCCGCGCGCATTGACCGGCCCGTGCTGCTGTTCGCGACCGGCGGCGGGGCGAGCGACCCGGTCGGGCTCACGCTCGCAAGCGGCGATCGCGGAGTGCTGGGCGCAAACGTCCTGCGGCGCTTTCGCGTGACGCTCGACTACCCGCGCGGCGAACTCGTGCTCGATCCGTCGCCGGCCGGTGCGCGCGGCGTCGAGGAGGGGCTCGTGTCGTTCGGGTTGGTGGGGCCCGGGATCGTGGTCCGCGGGGATGCGAAGGGGATCGTGGTGCGCAGCGTCGTGCCCGAGAGCCCGGCCGAGCGGGCCGGCGTGCGCGCCGGGGATCGCGTGCTGACCGTGGAGGACCGGCCGGTCGACGTGCTCGATCCCGGGTCGACCCAGGCGCTGCTGTCGGGCCCGGTGGGGACGAGCGTGCGCGTCCGGCTCAAGGGCGCGGGCGGCGCCGAGCGTGGGCTGCGGCTCGAGCGGGTCGCGCTGCTCTAGAGCACGACCAGTTTCGCGCGCGCCCGCGCGCCGCCCGCGGTCAGCTCGAGTACGTATACGCCGGG
>JBDTYW010000374.1:0-2969 GCA_040005445.1 Candidatus Eiseniibacteriota bacterium | reverse complement strand
ACCCGGCGAACCCGGCGGGCGTCACCCAGCAGCAGGTGCAGGATTACTTCGGCGCGGATGCGGTCAATTTCTTCGCCAGCTGGGACTCGGTTTCCGGGGACACGACGAGCAAGTTCTACGAGGGCCTGACGCCGAAGACCGTCTACTTCTTCGCGATCGTCGCGTTCGACGAGGCCGGTGCCTATGAGCCGCGCTTCAACCTCAACTCGAACGTGCTGCAATTCCGCCCGACGCTCGACAAGCTCGGACCGAAGATCACCGTGTTCAACCAGTTCTTCCAGCGCACGCAGAGCACGGGCGGCATCAGCCTGAATCCCTCACGCATCTATTCGCTGGAGTTCCCGGCGGATACTCCGATCCAGTTCAACTGGTTCGCCACGGCCGACGTCGGCGCGATCATCAATGGCTATCGATGGGCGGTCGACATCGAGGGACAGGACATCGGCAACGAAGCCGAGCGCCGCGACGACAGCGACTTCAGCCGCTGGAGCAACTACTCGCTGAACGAGGTCTCCGCCACGATCGGGCCGTTCCGGGGCAGCCAGGATTCGACCATCACGCACTTCTTCTACCTCGAGGCGCGCGACAACCTGGGCTTCGTTTCGCTGTTCACGATTCGCCTGCGCATTGTCAAGCCGAGCTTCGATCGCTCCCTGCTGGTGGTCGACGACATGTACGGCACGGCGACCGAGCGGCGCGATGACGGGCTCATCAACTACAAGACGCCGTATCCGATGGAGGCCGAACAGGACTCCTTCTACTACGCCGTCGGCGGCCATCCCGACTCGATGCGGATCCTGGGCATTCCCCACTTCGGGTCCGACATCAGCGAGCCGGGCTGCTTCGCCGGGTTCGACTACGACACGCTGGACTATCGCTTCTATCCGAATGAGAGCGTGCTGCTCGAGCTGCTGGCGCACTACCGGGCCGTGGTCTGGTACTCCGACCAGTCGTCGGCGGCGCGCGACGGATCGAAATTCGGCAGTCTCACGCCACGCACCGGCATCCGACTGCTCAATCGCATCAGCCAGCTCAACACGCTGGCGGTGTACCTCAAGCAGCAGGGCAAGCTGTGGGCGCTGGGCGAGGGGATCACGACCGCGATCGCGAACGGCTACTACAGCCGCATCGCGACCTCGGGTTCGCCGCGGCTGCCGTACACGTCGGGAGAGGACGCGCGCAACGACATCCTGCGCCTGGGCAACTTCCTGTACGACTTCTGCCACCTGCAGTCCGAGCTCAACACGGCGGGCAACAACAACACGTCGCTGACCTCGAACCAGCAGCTCATCGCGGCGATCCCGTACCTGCCGGAGTTCGCGACCGTGCCACCGGGCTCGCCGCCGCCGGCTGATCGCTCGCTCGACCCGCGTATCGGGCCGACGGCGGCGAAGACCGCGTTGCGCTGGAGCGGGCTGCCGCGCCTCGCGCTGGCCGGCTACCGGACCTCGAATCTCGACCCGACGCTGCGCCGGGTCAACCAGACCTGGGTGATCACGAAGCCGCTGTTCGTGACCGAGGGCTCCGGCACGGCGTTCCGCTCGGTGCTGGATACGCTCTACCTGTGCCAGGCCAAGCTTTATGATCCGAATCACGTCCAATCGCCGCCGAGCGACGGCTTCCCGAACGCGATCGACTACTACGGCAGCGACCATGGCGAGGTGGTCTGGTTCGGCTTCGCGCTCTACTACTTCAGCCTCGAGGACGCGAGGACGGTGACCCGGATCGTGCTCCACAACCTGGGCGTCGACCCGGTCCCTCCGGCCCAGCCTTCGGGCGCGCACTCGATCGCGAACGTCGCACGGGAGCCCGGCACGATCGACTGGGGCACCACCGCCGACAACAGGAGGACGTCCCGTTGATGCCGCAACTTCGTAGTGCGGGCCCGCGCGCCCACGCCGGCGCGAGGCGCTCGATCGGCGCCGCGCTCGGCGTGATGCTGGCCCTGGGCACGGCCGGTCCGGCGCGCGCCCAGGCGGCGTTTCCCCACATTTCGTTCCGCGCGTTCGCGGGTGTCCCGAGTTCGACCGGCGCCGACAGCACGGTCAGCCGCAAGGTGACCATCCGCTGGGCGCGCGACCGCGCCGCCGAGGCCCGGCCCGATTTCGGCGGCTACCGGATCTATCGCCAGTCGACCGTGCGCGACACCACGAACATGGACCTGCTGCGCCGCTTCGCGGTGCGCGGCATCAGCCGCGGCGACACGCTGGCGAACGGCCAGACGAACCCTTCGATCTATGCGCGCCGCGACACGCTGCTCTGGCACTTCCCGGACAGCCAGGACACGCTGCAGTTCGTCGACCCGGATTCCACCGGCAACCTCGTCAAGGTCTGCCGCCGGCTGGATCCGCGCGGCAACTGCGCCAGCCCGGGCGACTCCGTGTTCAAGCTGGTCGCGCCCCCGGGACCGCATGACGGCTTTGCGCTCTACTACACGATCACCTACGGAACGACGGACCAGACGCTGCGCGAGACCTCGGACATGTTCGTCCCGGATACGCTCGACGCCTATGCGCGCTGCAACGTGCCGGGCGTGCCGTCCTCGTGCCCGAACCTCAACGGCAAGCTCACGAACCTGATGACCGCCCCGGTGTACGTGACCGGGCCCACCACGGCGAACGTCGAGGGTGTGGTGGTCATCCCGAATCCGTACCGTGGCCACGATCGCTGGGACCAGCCGGGCGAGCATCGGGTGCAATTCCAGAACCTGCCCGCCAGGGCGCGCGTGCGCGTGTACACGATCGCCGGCGATCTCGTGCGCGACCTCGAGAAGAACGACACCGTCTCCGGCAGCCTCGACTGGGACCTGATGAACGCGGACCACCGGGACGTCGCTTCGGGGATCTACGTCTACCAGGTCACCTCGAGCCAGGGCTTCGAGGCGAAGGGACACTTCGTCATCATTCGGTAGGGGCTCCGGGGGTTGTGGCCGATCCTCCAATCTGCCACAATTCCTAGTGACTTCGGCC
>JBDTYW010000373.1:0-2970 GCA_040005445.1 Candidatus Eiseniibacteriota bacterium | reverse complement strand
GCGTCGACGTGATGATGTCGTTCGACGAGTGCCTGCAGTACCCGGCGACCGAGGAGGAGGCGACGCTCTCGATGGAGCGCACGACGCGCTGGGCGCGCCGGGGCCTGGCTCACCGGGCGAAGCTCGCCGGGGCGGGGGAGACCGTGCCGGCTCTGTTCGGGATCGTCCAGGGAGGCGTGTTTCCGCACCTGAGGGCCCGCTCCGCCCTGGCCCTGACCGCCGAGCCATTCGAGGGCTTTTCCCTCGGCGGTCTCTGGGTCGGGGAGCCCGCGGCCGAATCGCACGCGCTGGTGGCGGGCGATACGGCTCTTCTCCCGGCGGACAAACCCCGCTATCTTATGGGGGTCGGCACGCCGCTGGACCTGCTCGAGGCAGTCGCCCACGGGGTGGATATGTTCGACTGCGTCCTGCCGACCCGAAACGCCCGCAAGGGCACCGTCCTCACGTCCCGGGGGCGTCTCGTAGTCAAGAATGCGGCCTACGCGAAGGACACCCGGCCGCTTGACCCGGACTGCGACTGCTACGCCTGCCACCGCTTCAGCCGCGCCTACATCCGGCATCTCTTCGCCGCGGGGGAAATCCTCGGCATGCGGCTCGCCAGCCTGCATGCGGTCACGTTCATGGTGCGGACCATGCGCCAGGCTCGTCAGGCGATCGTCGAGGGTCGTTACGACGCCTTCCATCGGGCGTTCCGGGAAGGTTACATGAGCGGCGAGGGCATCGTGCCTGCCGCCAGGGAGACCGCATGAACCGCTTCGTCCACCGCCGTGCCGCGTCCGCCGTGATGTCCGCCGCCTTGCTCGTGCTGGCCGCGCTGCCGGCCGGCGCGCAAGGGGCCGCGCCCGGCGCCGTGGCCGGACCGCCCGCGCCGCTGGCGCTGATCGCCCAGTTCGCGCCGTTCGTGCTCGTGTTCGCGATTATGTACTTCATGATGATCCGACCGCAGCAGCAGAAGGCGGCCGAGCTCGGCAAACTGCAGGCCGCGCTCGCCAAGGGGGACCGAGTCCTGACGCAGGCCGGAATCTACGGCACGGTCGTGGGCGTCGACGAGGACAAGGTCGTGCTGCGCGTGGACGAGAACGTGAAGCTCGAGTTCCAGCGCTCGACCATCGTCGGCCGCGCCGGCGAAGCCAAGAAGTAGGCGCCGGTGCCGGTCCTCCCGCTGCGCATCTTCGGAGACCCGGTCCTGCGCGCGAAGGCGAAGGACGTGGCCGAGGTCGGCGACGCATTCCGCCCGTTCGTGCTCGACCTGTTCGACACCATGCGGGCCGAGGACGGCGTCGGGCTCGCCGCGCCGCAGGTCGGCGTGTCGGAGCGCGTGCTCGTGCTCTCGGTGCCGGTCAAGCGCCACCAGCGGGTGGACATGACGCTGGTCAATCCCGAGATCCTCACGGCGAACGGCTGGGAACTTGGTGAGGAGGGCTGCCTCTCGGTGCCCGGCGTCTACGACGAGGTCAGGCGCGCCTACGAGATCGAGGTCAGGGCGCTCGACGAGACGGGCAAGCCGGTCGAGCTGAAAGCCGAGGGTTTCCTGGCGCGGGCGATCCAGCACGAGATCGACCACCTGAACGGCGTACTCTTCGTCGACCGCTTCGGAATGTTGCAGCGTCAGCTACATCGCAAGGAGCTGAAGGCGCTGGAGCAGGGCAGGCTCCCCGGGCGCGGTCCGGGGCACGACGGCCCGGCGCTCTAGGCGATGCGCATCCTGTTCTTCGGGACCCCCGAGTTTTCCGTCCCCGCGCTCGAGGCTGTGGCCGGCCGCTTCGAGGTCGCGCTCGCGATCGCGCAGCCGGACCGCCCGAAGGGCCGCGGCCGCGCGCTCGCCGCGCCGCCGGTCAAGACCGCCGCGCTGGCGCGCGGGATCGGGTGCTTGCAGGTCGAGTCGCCGAACCGCCCGGCCACCATGTCGGCGCTCGCCGCGTTGCGGGCCGACCTGTTCGTGGTCGTGGCCTACGGCGCGATCCTGTCGCCCGAGCTCTTGAGCACGCCGCGGCTGGGGTGCATCAACCTGCACGCCTCGCTGCTCCCGCGCTATCGCGGGGCGTCGCCGATCCAGGCGGCGATCCTCGACGGGAGGCCCGAGACCGGCGCGAGCACGATGTGGATGGACGAAGGGCTCGACACCGGCGACGTGATCCTTCAGCGCGCGCTGGCGATCGGTCCCGACGAGACGGCCGGAGAGCTTTCCGCGCGTCTGGCCGTCGACGGCGCCGCGCTGCTGGTAGAGACGCTGGATGCGATCGCCGCCGGCGCCGCGCCGCGCACGCCGCAGGAGCAGGCGCACGCGACCGTGACGAAGAAGATTCGCAAGTCGCACGGCGATCTCAATTTCGCGCAATCCGCGGCCGCCCTGCACGACCGGGCGCGCGCGATGACGCCCTGGCCGGGCGCGACCGCGCTGTTCGACGGCGAGCCCGTGCGCTTTGCGCGCACGCGCGTGTTGCCCGCCGCCGCGGCGATCGCGCCCGCCGCGCCGGGCACCATGCTAGGACCCGGTCCGTCGGGCGGCATCGTGATCGAGTGTGGTTCCGGCGCGCTCGAGGTGCTGCGGCTCACGCCCTCGGGCAAGCCGGAGATGGAGGCGCAGGCCTGGTGGCGCGGCCTGCGGATTCAGGATGGAGTTGCGCCACGGTTCACCACCCCGCGCTCGGAGGAGGCGTCATGATCAAGAAGACTCGAGGTGCCTCCGGCCCCAGCGTGCTGCCGCGCGCGGCGCAGGACGAAAAGTCGAAGTCCCCGCGCAGTTCCAAGCGCTCCGGCGACAAGCCCGAGCGTTCGGGTCCACGTACCGGATCCGGTCCCCGCATGGGCAGCGGTCCGCGGAGCAGCTCCGGCCCGCGCACGAGCAGCGGTCCACGCACCGGCTCCGGCCCGCGCCGCGAGGGCGGTTTCAAGCGCGACGGTGCTTCGCGCACGAGTAGCGGTCCGCGCACCGGCTCCGGCCCGCGCACTAGCTCCGGTCCGCGTTCG
>JBDTYW010000372.1:0-2985 GCA_040005445.1 Candidatus Eiseniibacteriota bacterium | reverse complement strand
GCGGTTCTGGTCGTTGAGAAAGGGCATGGACTCCTCGGAGCGAGAGCGGCCCGGACGGGGCGTGGGATCGATCAACGTTGGCGCGCATGATAGCACAGCCCGCGCGCCACTTCGGCGGCACGATCGAGCGCGGCGGGAGCGGCGGCGGAAGCGGCCCTAGGAGCCCGCGGGACCGGGCGCGGGCGGATCCGGCAGCGTGACGTAGACGCCGGTGTCGTCGACGCGCACGGGGAACGTGCGCACCACGTGGCGCGTCACCGTGTCGCAGCGTCCGTCCCGCACGTCGAACTGCCAGCCGTGCCACGGACAGGTGACGAAGAACCCGTCGAGGTAGCCCTCGGAGAGCGGCCCCTGCCGGTGCGGGCACACGTCGTCAATCGCGTGGATCGCGCCGGCGACGTTGAACAGCGCGACGCGCGTCGCGCCGTATTCGAGCAGGCGGGACTCGCCCGGACCAAACGTGCCCGGGGCGGCGATCAGGATCTCGACGGGCATGACACGGCGCCGGGAACGCCGGGAGTCGGAGTGCTCAATCCAGGACCGCGAGTTCGGCGAGGTACCCGCCGGTCCAGGTTGCGCCCACGGGCGAGAGCCCGATCACGAAGCCCTCGGCCGGCGCGAGCACCTCCTCGACGACCCGGCCCCAGACGTCGCGGATGCGCCCGATCCGGCGCCCCTTCGTCACGTCGTCGCCCGGGCGCACGTTGAACTCGACGATGCCGCCACGCTCGGCGAGCACCGCGCGGCGGTGGTGGCCCGCGGTGGGCTTGACCACGACGTCGCGCGGCACCTCGCGCTCGTCCCGCACGATGCCGAGGTGGCGAATCGCGTTGCGCATGCCGACCGCGCCGGCCTCGGCCTGCTCCCACGCCACGTTGCCGTGACCGGCGAGCTCGAACGTGAACGCCGGCTTGCCCGCGGCGAGCACGACCGGCGGCAGCGACGCGGCCAGGCCGGTCGCCTCGTAGCGCTCGCTCACGAACTCGCCGACCATGGTGATGCCGGTCGCGCGCGCCAGTTCCTCGGTGCGCGCGGCGAGCGCGGCGTCGGCCACCGGGTCCATCAGCAGGTACGGAATGCACCAGCCCGCGGTGTGGACGTCGATCGCGGCGTCGGCCTCGCGCGCGATCCGGGTGACCGCCGCGGTGACGCGCTCCATCGTCTCGCCATGCGCATCGCCGGGATAGGCGCGGTTGGGATCGACGGTGCGGCCCGGGATCCCGCGCACGGAGTAGTTGAAGCCCTCGGGGTTCTGCACCGGGACCGCGGTCACCGTGCCGGTGAGCACGCTCTGCTCGAGCCACGCGCCGACGCGCCACAGGCTGGCCTGCCCGGTGATCTCGTCGCCGTGGATTGAGATCCCGATGTAGAGGTGCGGTCCTTCCTCGCCGTGCCATCGCATTACCGGGAGCGTGATCACGGACCCGTCGGCGCGCTCGCCGATGGTGACGCGCGATTCGCTGCGCGCCACGCGGGTCATCGCGCGCTCCCGCGCCGGGGCTCGGAGACGCGCGCCAGGAACTCCATGCGGCGGCTCTCGTCGGTGGAGAACGCGCCGCGCCAGATCGTCGACTCCATGCGGGCGCGACGCCGCGCGCCGCGCATCTCCATGCACAGGTGGCGGCCCTCGATCAGCACGGCGACGCCGCGCGGGGCGAGCGCCTGCTCGAGCGCGTCTGCGATCTCGGTGCCCATCTGCTCCTGGAGCGTGGGCTTGCGCGCGACGTCGTCGACCAGGCGCGCGATCGCGCCGAATCCCACCAGCCGGTCGGCCGGGAGGAACCCGACGTGGGCGCGTCCGAAGAACGGCAGGAGGTGGTGCGCGCACATCGCGTGGAACGGCAGGCGGGCGGCGAGCACGAGCGAGTCCCCGCGGTCGGGATTGGGAAACGGCGTCAGTTCGTGCGCCCGCGTGGGATCGTGCCCGGCGAACAGGTCGGCCCACAACTCGGCGACGCGCGCCGGCGTGCCGGCCAGGTTCGGCCCGGCGGGCTCGACGCCGAGCGCGCGCAGGGCCTCGGCAAGGTGGCGCGCGGCGTCTTCGAGGCGCGGCGAATCGCCTGCGCTCATGCTACCCTCCGTCGCGATGGGACTTCGATGCCGGCGCCGAAAACGCGCCTGATTCCGCCACGCTAGCACACGAAACGGGCTCCGACGAGGCTCATGGATTCGATCCCGAAGGCACCCCTGCCCCGCGCCGTCTTCTTCGATGTGGGCGATACCCTGCTCGATACCAGCGCGATGCTCGATGCCGCGATCTTCACCGCGCTCGTGCCGATCGACCCGGCCCGCTCGATCGCGGAGGTGCGGGCGGCGGTCGCCGCGTCGGGGGCGACCATGCCCACGCGCCAGCCGCCGTTCCACGAGGTGCGCGGCAACGTCGATTGGTGGATCGAGCGCTACCGCGCGATCGGCAAGGCGCTCGGCCTCTCCGGCAGCGCACTCGAGCGGTTCCTCGCGGGCGTGACCGAGAGCCACTTCGGCGGCGACGCCCTGCACGTGATCGCCGACGCCCCCGCCGCGCTCGCGCGCCTCGCGAGCCGGGGCATCGCGCTCGGCGTGATCTCGAACTGGGACGACACACTGGAGTCGATCCTCGAGCGCAAGGGACTCCGGCGATTCTTCCGCTCGGTGATCGCGTCCACGGGCTTCGGATTCGCGAAGCCGGACCGCCGCATCTTCGAGTTCGCGCTGCGCGAGATCGGCGCCGACGCCTCGCAGGCGTGGCACGTGGGCGATGATCCCGACGCCGACGCGATCGGCGCCGCGCGCGCGGGGCTCTCGGCGCTCCTGCTCGATCCCTACGACCTCTACCGCAAGCTCGAGCGGCACGGTATCGCGCGTGCACACTCGCTGACCGACGCAGTCGACCGCATCCTCGGGGAGCAGCCCTGAGCCGGCACAGGCCCGGCCCGGCGCCGGTTCGCGTCGGCTAGCCCGGATTATTCATGAAGGCCACGGCTTCCACCCGGCTGCGGGTTCGCG
>JBDTYW010000371.1:0-2991 GCA_040005445.1 Candidatus Eiseniibacteriota bacterium | reverse complement strand
GCCGCCGGCGAACGCCTTCTCGATCTCGTCGATCCACAGCACGACCGGCGCGACCGCCTCGGCGGTCTCGAACGCCTTGCGCAGGTTCTTCTCCGATTCGCCGACGTACTTGTCGAACAGCCGCCCCGCGTCGAGCCGCAGCAGGGGGAGTCCCCACTGGCGGGCGACCGCGCGGCAGGCGAGGCTCTTGCCGCAGCCCTGGACGCCGACCAGCAGCAGGCCGCGCAGCGGCGCGAGGCCGAGCTCGCGGGCGCGCTCCGAGTAGCCGGCCTGCGCGCGCGTCAGCCAGCCCTTGAGATTCGCTAGTCCGCCGAGCTCGACGACGCCCGCCTTCGCATCCTCGAACTCGAGCACGCCCGCGTTCGCGACCCGGTCCTTCTTCGCGTCGACCGCGATCGCGAGGTCCTTGATGTCGAGCGCACCGTCGTCGAGTACGCAGCGCGCGACCACGCGGCGCGCCTCGGGCGCGCTCAGCCCGGCGAGTTGGCCGACGAAGCGGTCGAGCTCCTCGCGCGACATCTGGTAGCGGTACGAGTGGCCCTGGTTCAGCTCCTTGAAGGTCTCGAGCACGAGCGACGACAACTCCTCGCGGGCGGGCAACTCGAGCGTCCAGCGCGCGGCGAGCGGGCGCAGTTCCGCGGGTAGCTCGATAGCCGGCCCGGAGAGAACAAGGGTGGCGCGCTGCGCATCGGCGGCCTGCGCGACCTCGCGCAGGCGGCGCACCAGCCGCGCATCGGTGAGATAGGGGGAGAGGTCGCAGAACGCGTACACGCCCGGCGAGGCGGCGGCCTCGATGTGGGCGAGTGCCTTCGCGGGCTCGGCCGTCTCGTAGACGGGGCTCGCCGCGCCCATGCGCCGAATGCCCTCGGTCACCGTCCACGTGAACAGCGGTAGTCCGAGCGTGCCGCACGAGTCGGCCAGGCGGGCAAGCAGGCGCGCTTCGTCGTCGCACTCGACGACGACCAGCGGGTGGCGTGACTGGATCAGCAGGCTGAGTTCGTCCATGGACAGTCCGGTGGAGCAGACTTGACTGTTTTCGGACGATCAGGGGCGCGGCTTGATGAGAGAATCCGCGCCCTGACCCTCCCCCGAGGAGATCGCCATGCGCCCCGTTGGACTGCTCGCCTCCGCCATCCTGCTCGTCACCCTGCCCGGAGGGGCCGTCGGCGCCCCGGCGCCGACCCCGCCCTGCCAGGACCCACCGTTCCGCCAGTTCGACTTCTGGGTCGGGACCTGGGACCTCGTGTCCCACAGCCCGGTCGCCGGTAAGGACGAGTGGGGGGTGGACCCTGGGACGCCGGTCGACCATGTCGAGGCGGTGCTTGATGGTTGCGGCCTGCTCCAGCGCTGGGAGGGTGTGCCCGACTCGACGACCGCGCTGCCGTTCCGCGGGATGAGCCTCTCGAAGTGGGAGCCGACGATCGGCAAGTGGCGCCAGGTCTGGATCGACAACCAGGGCCCGATGCTCGTGTTCAAGGGCGAGTTCAAGGACGGCCGAATGGAGCTCTACACCGATCCAGTCTCGAAGGACGGCAAGACCATCGTGATGCGGCAGGTGTTCGGCGACATCACGAAGGGTGCGATGTCCTGGAGCTGGGAGCGCTCGGAGGACGGGGGCGCCTCGTTCAAACCGGTCTGGAAGCTCGACTACAAGCGCCGTGCATCCTGAGCCCCGTCAGTCGGCCACCGGGAGCCTCAGGCCGCGCGGGACGACTCCCCGCGCGAGCAGGTCGAACGCCCCCGAGACGGCCAGGGCGAGCAACGCCGCGGGCACGGCGCCCTGGGCGATCAGCCCGGCATCGCGCAGCTGGATGCCCGAGAGGATCGGCTCGCCGAGGCCGCCCGCGCCGATGAGCGCGGCGATGGTCGCCGTGCCCACCGTGATCACGGCGCTGGTCTGCACGCCGGCGAGGATGGTCGGCGAGGCCAGAGGCAGTGCGACCGCGAACAGCTTTGCCCGCGGCGAGAGCCCCATCGCCTCGGCCGCTTCCATGAGGGGGCGCGGCAGCGTGCTCAACCCGACGTAGGTGTTGCGCACGATCGGCAGCAGGCCGTAGACGAACAGCGCGATCAGCGTCGGCTTCGTGCCGATGCCGACAAGCGGGATCAGGAACGCCAGCAACGCGAGCGAAGGCACGGTCTGGACCAGGCTCGCCGCGCCCAGCGCGAGCCGCGCGAGCAGCCGCGCGCGCGCGGCCAGCACGCCGAGCGGGATCCCGATCGTGATCGAGAGCACCAGGCCCCAGGCGACGAGAACGAGGTGCTCGGCCGTGCGGCGCGCGATGGTCGAGGCGACGCTCGTCCCGGCGCGGGACGCGGCCTCCCCGAGCGTGCCCCCGGGCGCGGGGCCGAGCGCGCCCTCGAGCAACGAATCCGACACGGCGGCAAACGGCTGTTGCTCGAGCGTGACCGCGCGGTTGGCGGCAATCATGCGCGTCTCGTCGACGCGTCCGGCGAGCCGTTCCCACGCCGCGACCACGGCGGGCGCACGCCGTGCGAGGTCGGCGCGATAGAGCACGACCGCGTCGTAACGCGGGAAGAACCCGCGATCGTCGCCCAGCACCACGAGGTCGAGCGCGGCGATCTGCGCGTCGGTGGTGTACACGTCGGTGGCGTCGATCGAGCCGCCGGCGATCGCATCCCACGCCAGCTCGTGCTGGATGCCCCGCACGCTCCTGGGCGCGAGCCCGTAGGCCCGCACCAGACCGGGCCAGCCGTCCGCGCGCCCGAGGAACTCGTGCGTCATGCCGAAGCGCACCTCGGGGTGGCGCGCAAGATCGGACAGCGTGTGCACGCCGAGCCGGGTCGCGGTCGTGCGCGCGATCGCGATCCCGTAGCCGTCGTTGAAGCCGAGCGGCGGCCCGATCGCGATGCCGAGCGGCGCGAGCCCCACGCGCAACGAGTCGAGGGGCGGGCGGTCCGTGCGGTGGAGCAGCACCTCGGCGATCGTTCCCGTGTACTCGGGGTAGGCGTCGATCGCGCCCGAGCGCA
>JBDTYW010000370.1:0-2991 GCA_040005445.1 Candidatus Eiseniibacteriota bacterium | reverse complement strand
CGCTCGACATGCCTGTCGTCCAGCAGCGCAAGGACAAGGTGGTCAACCAGCTCGCCACCGGCGTCAAGGGCCTGCTGCGCAAGAACAAGGTCACGGTGTTCCAGGGTTTCGGCGTGCTCGCCTCGGCGAACAAGATCGCGCTCAAGGATCCCGCTGGCAAGGTGACCGGCGAGGTGCAGGGAAAGAACATCCTGCTCGCCACCGGCTCCGACTGCCGGGACATCCCTTCGCTGCCGTGCGATCACAAGGTCGTGATCAATTCCGACGACATCCTCAAGCTCCCTGCCGTGCCCAAGAGCCTGCTCGTCATCGGGGCGGGGGCCGTGGGCTCGGAGTTCGCGTCGATCTATCGCCGCTACGGTTCGGAGGTGACGCTCGTCGAGATGATGCCCACCCTCGTGCCGGTGGAGGACGAGGAGATCGGCAAGGCCCTCGGCGAAGCGTTCACCAAGCAGGGGATCAAGGTCAAGACCGAGACCACCGTGAGCGCGCTCAAGGTGGTGGGGGACAGGGCCGAGGTCGTGATGAAGGGCAAGGACGGCCAGGAGGAGAAGGGGACGTTCGACCGCGTGCTGGTCGCCATCGGGCGCAAGCCAATGACCGAAGGCATCGGGCTCGAGACGGTCGGGGTCAAGACCGACAAGGGCTACGTGCTGCACGATCCGGCAACGTTCGAGACCAACGTCAAGGGCATCTACGCGATCGGCGACATCATCAAGGCGCCGTGGCTGGCGCACGCCGCGTCGCACGAGGGCATCCACGTGGTGACGCACCTGGCGGGCAAGGAGACCGAGCCCATGAACATGGACAAGGTCCCGAACGCCACCTACTGCTACCCCGAGGTCGCTTCCGTCGGCCTGACCGAGAAGAAGGCGAAGGAGCGCGGCTACGACGTGCGCATCGGCAAGTTCCCGTTCGTCGGCAACCCCAAGGCGCTGATCCTCGACCAGACGCAGGGCTACTTCGTGAAGTACGTGGTCGACAAGAAGTACGACGAGGTACTCGGAATCCACATCATCGGCCCCAAGGCCACCGAGCTCCTCGCCGCGGCCGGCGTCGCACTGTCGCACGAGGCCACCGGCCAGAGCATGCAGAACACCGTGTTCGCGCACCCGACGCTCTCGGAGGCGCTCGGCGAGGCCGCCCATGCCGTCTACGGAATGGCCATTCATTTCTAGGCCGCCCGGCGCGCCGGCCCCGGTGGGGGAGGCGCGGCCCGCCCGCGCGTACTGGCTCGGGCGCACGGGGTACCTCGAAGCCGCGGCGTTGCAGCACGCGCTGGTCGAGGAACGCAAGCGGGAGGCGATTCCCGACACGTTCCTGTTCCTCGAGCACCCGCCCGTAATCACGCTCGGGCGGGGGACGCAAGCCGAGAACCTGCTTGCGCCACCGTCCGTGCTGGCGGCGCGCGGCATCGAGGTGTGGGAGACGACGCGCGGCGGCGACGTCACGTACCATGGCCCCGGGCAGCTCGTGGGCTACGGGATCGTGGACCTCAAGCAGCACGGTCGGGACGTCGCGCTCTACCTGCGGCGGCTCGAGGAGGCGTTGATCGCGCTGCTCGCCGGCTACGGCCTGGCGGGGTCCCGGCGCCCGGATTACACGGGTGTGTGGCTGGGCGGGGACAAGGTGTGCGCCATGGGCGTGCGCGTGGACCACTGGGTCACGTCGCACGGGTTCGCGCTCAACGTCGCGGACGACCTGTCGCACTTTGATCTGATCGTGCCGTGCGGCATCCGCAGCCACGGCGTGACCTCGATCGAACGCGCGAGCGGCTCACGGCCCGAGCTGGCCGCCGTGGCGCAGGATGCACAGCAGGCGCTGGCCAAGACGTTCGGCTGGCGCATGGAGACCGGGGACGCGCGCGGGCCGGACCGCCCGGGCGCGACCCCGGAGCGCGTCCTCGGGGGCGTGCGACGATGGCATCCCGATTCCGGGGAGTGAACTTGACGACTTCGAAGACCAAACCGGGCAACAAGGGCAACAGCGGCAAGACCAGCGCCCCGAGCAGGCGCGCCACAGGAGGCTCACCCGTGCAGACGCCAGAGATGACCCGGAGCGACGAGTTCCCGCCGCCGGTGTCGACGCGACCGTTCGTCCAGGGCGCCCCGGACGGGCCCGCCCTGCCGCGCGAGACGCAGCAGCAGCTCCTGCGTTTCATGATGATGACGCGCGAGGTCGACGATCGCATCGAAAAGAAGCTCTACCGGCAGGGGAAGATCGTCGGCGGCGTGTACACGGGCCGCGGGCAGGAGGCGATCTCGGTCGCGTTCACCCTCGCCCTGCAGGCCAAGGACTACATCATCCCGTCGCACCGCGACATGGGCGTCTATGTCACGCGCGGCATGTCGCTCTACAAGATCTTCGCGCAGTACCTGGGCCGCCGCGACGGTCCGGCGCGCGGCAAGGACGGCAACATGCACATGGGCGACCTGCGCCTCGGCCTGGTCTCGTTCGTGTCCATGCTCGCGGACTCGGTGCCGATCGTCGCCGGCGCGGGGATCACGTTCAAGAACCGCAAGGAGCCGCGCATCGCGATCACGTTCAACGGCGAGGGCTCGACCTCGCGCGGCGACTGGCACGAGGGCATCAACTTCGCCGCCGTGCAGAAGGCGAACTGCGTGTTCGTGATCAACAACAACTCGTACGCCTACTCGACGCCGACCGAGGCCCAGTACGCCTGCGAGAATCTCGCCGACCGGGCGATCGGCTTCGGCATCCCGGGCTACCTGATCGACGGCAACGACGCCGAGGCGGTGTACCGCACGGCGCTCGAGGTCACGGAGCGCGCGCGCACCGGAGGCGGCCCGTCGATCGTCGAGTGCAAGACGTTCCGCATGACCGGCCACTCCGCGCACGACGACCCCTCGCACTACGTTCCGCCGGAGAAGTTCCCCGAGTGGGAGAAGAAGGACCCGATTGCGCGGCTCTCGCGCCGCCTGATCGACGCCGGCGTCGTCGACGCCGCGTGGCTCGACACCACGCAGGCCG
>JBDTYW010000369.1:0-2993 GCA_040005445.1 Candidatus Eiseniibacteriota bacterium | reverse complement strand
ACGATCATCCAGCCGATGGCATTGCGCCCGTGGATGCTGTCGAGTTCGCCTCGGTCGGCGAGCGTCTTGACCACGACCAGCGTCGACGAGATCGCGATGACCGCACCGACGACCAGGGCCGCCCGCGGATCGAGGCCCACCACGATTCCGAGCAGGAAACCCCCGATGATCGAGACCAGGATCTGGACGAGCGCCGCGCCCACCGCGACGCGCCGGACGGCCGCGAGCTCCTTGAGCGAGAACTCGACACCGAGCGCAAAGACGAGCAGCACGACGCCGACCTCGGCCAGGACGCTGATGCGCTCGACGTCGCCGGTAAAGCCTGGCGTGAACGGCCCGATGACGATGCCCGCGAGCAGGTACCCGACGAGCGGCGGCTGCCCAAGCCGCCGGACGAGGGCTCCACCGACGAGTGCCGCCGCCGTGGCCACGCCGACATCGAGGATGAATGCGAGCGTCTCGCTCACGTCAGCGGCCGCAGCGGCGATCGAGGGTCACGACGCCATTATCCCGGCCCGGGCGCCGGGGCGGACGGTCGATCAGGTAATCGGGCCGCTTTCGGCAGCCGCCATCGCCGCGCCAACGATTCCCGCATCGTTCCGAAGCACCGCCGCAACCACGCGAGGGCGAACGGTGAGCCGTCCCAGGAACCGGTCCGCGCTCTTCGAGACCCCGCCACCAAGGATGATCAGGTCCGGCGAGAAGAGTCGATCGATGGCGTGAAGGTGTTCGTCGAGGTCGACGGCCCAAGCCTTCCAGGAGAGTCCGCGACGGGTCCGAGCCACCGCCGCCGAGCGGCGCTCGGCGTCCCGACCCCGGATCTCCATGTGGCCGAGTTCGGTGTTGGGCACAAGGCGTCCGTCGAGGAACATGCCCGAGCCCACGCCCGTTCCGAGAGTCAGGACGAACACCGTTCCAGGAACGCCCACCCCCGCCCCGAAGCGCATTTCGGCGAGTCCCGCCGCATCCGCATCATTGAGCACCCGCACCGGCCGTCCGATCGCCTCGGTCAGGGCCTTGCGCGCATCGAAGTCCACCCACCCGGCGTCGACGTTGGCGGCGGACTTCGTCACGCCATCGATGACGACGCTCGGAACACCGACGCCCACCGGGGCATCGGGCGCGCCGGCGGCCACCGCGATCCGCGCGACGAGGCGCGCGATGACCTTGACGACGGCCGCGGGCGTTGACGGCTGGGGTGTCGCCACCCGCCGCCGCACGCCGACCAGTTCGCCGATGTCGACGTCAACGGCACCGACCTTTACGCCGCTGCCGCCGACATCCACTCCGATGGCGATGCGTCGCCCCGTCACGTCTGCCATCGGCTAGAAGTAGTTCACGGTGATGCCGCCGTCGATCACCATCGAGGCACCGTTCGTCCAGCGTGATTCGTCGCTGGCGAGGTAGATGCCCATCGCCACGATCTCCTCGGGCTTGCCGAAGCGTCCGCTTGGGTTCCGGTTCAGACGGATGCGCTTGGCGTCCTCGTCCTTCACCAGCCAGTCCATGAGGAGCGGCGTCTCGACCGGCCCCGGGCAGATGGCGTTCGTCCGGACGCCCTTCGGGGCGAACTGGACGGCGAGCGACTTGGTCAGGGCGAGGACCGCGCCCTTGGACGCGGTATAGGCATCCTGCGGGTTGGAGCATCCCATGATCGCGACAAAACTCGAGATGTTGATGATCGAGCCGGAACCCTGCTCGACCATCTTCGGGATCGCGTACTTGCAGCCGAGGAAGACGCCCCGGACGTTGACGGCCATGACCCGATCCCAGTCCTCGACGGACGTATCGATGACCGAGTGATCGGACTCGGGCATGATCCCGGCGTTGTTGTACAGGACATCAACCCGACCGTATGTTGCGACCGCATGATCGACCATGCCCTTTGCGCTGGCCTCGTCGGCCACGTTCGTCTTGACGAAGGTTGCCTCCCCGCCAGCCTCGCGGACGAGCCGTACGGTTTCCTCGCCGGCCACGTCGTTGAACTCGGCCACAACGACCTTGGCGCCCTCGGCCGCGAACATGAGCGACGCCACCCGGCCCATGCCGGATCCGCCACCGGTGATGATGGAAACCTTGTCCTTGAGTCGCATCGGGTTCTCCTGGGCTCTAGGCGATCGTCGGGGTGGGTACCGGAAGGACCGGAATCGGGGAGTGTCGTAATCCTAACGGGGTACTGCCGGTGCCGTGTCACCGGCACTGGTCTTCGCCGAGGTCACCGAACCGCGGCGCGGCTCGCCAACTCGGCGACTTCGACAGCCGCCAGCCCGACACGCGGTCCAACCAAGTGGACCAGGGGCTCAGTCACGAGCCCCGCGCTGGGCCCGCCGAGGGCGATGAAAATACCCGGACGCTCGGCCTGGAGCGACACCACGACCTCCCGTGCCGCGGGCACGTCGACCTCCAGCGGGGCTCCGATGACAGCGCCGGAAACCGCGTCGCTCGTCACGTGGACCCAGGACGCCGTCGGGACGTCGGGACCCGAAGCGCCCGGGGCCACCTCCATCACATTTGCCTGATGCGATCCACGTACGTGCGTCGTGCATGCAACGCGGCGTGCCTCACATAGCCGTACCGTCGATCCAGCCCGGACCCGCCGGGCTACTTGCCACCGCCCGCGGACCCGTCATCGGACGGGGACGAGCGCTCACCAAGGAGTTGCGCCATGTCAGTCCTCGCCATTCCCGCCGATCGGGCCAGGTCACTCGCCCGCTGGAACCGGGTTCTTTCGTTCCTGCACGGTGGGCAGTTCCTGGCGATGCTCGCGGTCGCCAGCACGGCCGCTGTGTTCGCGCCTGTCGTCCCGACTGTCAAGCCGATCATCGCGAACGGCACGTTCGCCGGGATCGAGCAGACCCAGGTCCAACTCTTCTCGATGCCTCTGGCCTGGTTCATCGCCTCGTTCCTGGCGATGAGCGCGATCGCCCATGCAGTCATGGGCTGGCCGCTGCGCGAGCGCTACGAGGCGTTCCTGGCCCGTGGCATTAACCCGT
>JBDTYW010000368.1:0-3005 GCA_040005445.1 Candidatus Eiseniibacteriota bacterium | reverse complement strand
CGTGGCCGGCCGGCTCGAGACCCCGAACGACCGCGACATGAGCGCGCCCGTGCGCAACGTCGCGGTGGCCTGCGGAAGCTGGCCGAACCCGTTCAGCGCGCACATGGGCTACCTCGACCAGGACGCCGTGCTCGATGGCATCCTGGGCGCGATCGCGGATCGGCCGCGCCCCGCCGCCAGCCCGCCGCGCGCGCTCCGGCCGCGCGCGTGGGCTACCGCGGCGCAGTTGCTGCTGCCGACCGCGGTCCTCGTCGGGTTCTTCTTCGGGGCGTTGTGGCCGCTGCTCGCGCGCGCGGCCGCGGGAGATCCGCTGGGCTGGCTCGCGCTCGTCCTCCTGCTCGCGATGCTCGGCGCGTTCGCCTGAGCGCCCTGGCTGCGCCTAGCGCAGCGTCAGCTTGACCCGGTGCAGGCTCGGGCCGGGTTCGAGCGGCGTCGTGCGGCCCGCCACCCAGTCGGCATATTCGTCCGCATAGGAGGGCGAGAGGAAGTGCCCGCTCTGCCCGCCGGGCAGCGCGAACGTCGAGCGCGCCGGATCGGCGAGGTCCACGACCATGCGCATCGAGGCGCCCGAGCGCGGGCGCGCGACCCGCACGCAGTGCGAGCCGCCCGCCAGCGCGACGCGCGGCATGTTCAGCCAGTGGGCGAGCACTGGGACCGCCTGCCCGAGCGGGTGCGCGATGTCGGCGCGATTGACGAGACCCCAGGAGATGCGCGAAAGCGGCACGCCGGGCGCGCGCGCGCGCACCAGCCGTGCCGCGCTCCACGCGGCGTCGCGCACGAGCGCGTCGTAGTCGGCATAGCGCGGATCGAGCAGGTGGAGCGGACGCTCGGTCAGGAGCCGCCGCGCCACCTCGTCCGACAGCGCCCAGTCATACTCGAACAGGCTGTCGGCCGCGACGCAGGGCGCGATCAGCGGCCTGACCAGGAGGCGCGTGAGCTCGCCGCGCGCGTAGCGCAGGTAGGCGTGGGCGACCGACGTGGTGTCGGCGCGATGGTCCCAGGCGGCGAGCAGGCGCCGCGCGTCCTCGAGCGTCGAGTCCCCGCGCACCGCCTCGGGTGTGAGCGCGCGCACGAGCGCCTCGGCGGTGGCGTCGAGCAACGCGTCGTCGACGTCGTTCTGCAGCTGCGCGCACTCGTCGGCGGTCCAGCCCGCGCGCGCCGCCAGCACCGTGGCCACGCGGTGCGCGCGCCAGGGCATCGCCGGCATGCCCGCGAGGCCGGCCCACGCCGCCCCTCCGGTCGTACGCTGGTTCGAGGTCGCGACGAATCCGCTCGACGGCGCGAATGACCCGAGCGTCGAGTCCGCGGGCTCCCCGCCCCACCACGCGGCGGCGCCGTCCGCGGCGTCGCGCGGACGGCCCGGGTCGTAGCCGCTGCGGCGCGGCACGCGGCCGCCGACCTGCCACGCGATCGTCCCGCTCGTGTCCCCCGCCACGAAGTTGAGCGGCGGGCCCCCGTAGCCCCGGAGCGCGGCCACGAACGCGCGCGTGCTCCCGGCGCGATCGAGGCCGAACAGGTCGGTGTCGTACATCGCCGGGTCGAGCGCCGTCCATTGCGCGGCGAGCCACCCCCCGCGCGCCGACGCCGCGATCACGGGCCCGAACCGCGTGGTGCGCACGAGCAGCGTCTCCGCCTTCGCCCCGCGCACCGCGATCACCTCGCGCCGCTCGCCGACGCGCTCCGGGCCGGCCGGGCCCGCGTAGCGCGTGGAGTCGGAGGCGAGCGGCACGCAGCGCACGAGGTCCACGAAGTCGCCCTCGACGTTCGTGCCCGTCCACGCCACCCGCCCGTTGCTGCCGAAGACCACGCCTGGCACGCCCGGCAGCGTGATCCCGGTGACGGAGAGCCCGGGCGCCTCGAGCCTTTGGCGATGCCAGATCACGGGCACGCGCAGCGAGAGATGCGGGTCCCCCGCGACCAGCGCACGTCCGCTCGCGGTGCGCGCGCCCGCGATCGCCCAGTTGTTGCTGCCCTTGTCGTGACGGTCGAGGATCACCGCCAGCCGCCCATCGTCCGCCGCGCCGCCCTGCGGCGCCGCCGGGGCGAGCGCGGCGCGGGTGCGTATGTCGAACTCGGCCGGCGTCGGCGTGGGCGGCATCGGCGGCGGCGCGCCCGGGGCGAGCGGCACGTCGAACGGCGTCGTCACCGGACGCAGGAACGCCACCAGCGAGCGCGGCAGCGCCGCGTCCATGCGCTCGGTGATGCGCTCCTCGTCGGCCTGGTCCCAGGTCAGGTCCTGGAGCATGAGCATGGTCGTGAGCACGACGTCGCGCGCACGCCACGGGGCAGGCACTCCGAAGATCAGGAACTCGGGCGCCGGACGATGCCCGGCGTCGTAGGCGTTGACGCCGGCGGCGTAGGCGTCGAGCAGCGCGCGCCGCTCCGGCGCGAGCCGGGCCACCGCCGAGTCGGCGACGGCGGCGAAGCCGAACACGCGGAACTGCCGGTCCGAGGGCAGAAGCGCCGGGCCGACCCACTCGGCGAGGCGGCCGAGCGCGGTGCGCCGGTAGAGTTCCATCTGGAAGCGGCGGTCCCGGGCGTGCGCCCAGCCTTGACCGAACGCGATGCCGATCTCATTGTGAGCCTGGATCGTGGGGACGCCGCGCCCGTCATACGCGAGGACGACGACCTCGCCGACGGCGCCAGGGGGGCCGGCGAGCGCAAGGGCTTCGTCCGCGGGAGGCAGGCTGGCGCGCACCAACCACGCCGCCCCCGCGCCCAGGAAGACGAGCAGGGCGAGGAAGGCGATCGCGAAGCCCTGCAATGTTCGTTTCACGTGTCCTCCCCTCCGGGCGGAACTCCCGCGCCGGCCCGGCAGTATGCCATGCGTCGGGAGTCCGGACCAGACCCGCCCAGGATTGCTTAACAGGTTTCGCAATCGGCACTTGAACCGGTCGGTGACGGTTCAGCAGGAAGCCCCGACGGCCGATAACAAAGCACGTCTTTCGTCGGCCGGAAACCCCCAGGGATCGGAGAGTTCCATGTCGCCCGTGATGCTGCCCGCG